>SYHD01000094.1 GCA_005799265.1 Planctomycetia bacterium
GAACTCCCAGTAGTTTGCGTTATCGAAGTTGACGACACGGAGGTCGGTGAAGAGGACCGAACGGCCCGCCTGCTGGACCAGGGGATTCCAGGCCTGGAGGTAGGTAAAACCGTTGTTAAAGCCGACGCCATCGCCCACGTCATGCCGGACGCTGATGCGCGGGCGGAGAAGATAGGGGTCAACCCATTCCGCGAGGCCGGCGCCAGGAATGGCTACGGGGGGGGGAATGGGCCCTTTGGGCTGAGCAGCGTCCTTTTCCTGGGCAATGACAGTGGTGCTGATCGCCAGGCAAAGTAGGCAAATGAGCCAGCGTGAGTGAAACATATGGAACCACCTGTCTTACAGGGCGCATGGATAATGCCGAAAAGCCTTCAGCGAGAGGTTCGGGGTAGCCCTGCCGCCAAGGTTGTATCGACTATGCAGACGAATCGTATTATGGCAGTGGCAACGAGAAAGAGTATCTTGTGGAATACAAGATCGTCACAACCTGTAGAGTCATCATTATCCGAACAGATGACCAAGGGTTGGGTGTGTCCATCTTCATGAAGTCAGCAGGCAACGCATCATTCCCGTTTTCGGCGCTCTGCTGGCCTTGGGGATTGGTTCAGGCTAGCGCTGGACGGCTTCGAGATGGGCACGCGGAGTATGTTCTCTTGTGATGGTCGCTCGGTGGGTCGGCTCGGCAGGGGTCTTGGCGGTCTGGAGGTCCGTGCGAAAGAACACCAGGGCGATCACCAGTACGATGGCGACTCCCAACACCAGCCCTAATTTCGCGTCGTTGGCCATGGTTTGTCGTACCCATCGCGGAAAACGCCCGCTGCGTATACGCCGGAGAGATCTTTACTCCACTATGACCGATTCCGGCATTTCGGGAAGGACACAGGCCATTTCTTCGTGCTATTTTCACCAGCTTGACAGCTCGTGTTCGCATTGTTGGGAAAAGTCCGTAACACCTGAGAATCCGCCAAATCGAAGCAATCCGGGATTTCTGGCGCGGGCGGCGCGAGTCTTCTTGCCGGTTTCACCCATCTTTTCGGCACGAATAGGGTGTGCGCGCAGACTTTGGCACGGATCAAGAAGAATCTCACGCAAAGGCGCGAAGAAATGAAGGATTCAAGCCGATCAAGTTTAGTTGGATTGCCTGCTCTGTGTCTCAACGCCTTGGCATGAATTATTGGTTCCCGAACCCGCTGGCATACCCCACGATTGGACCGTCTCGGACTGGGCTGGAACGCGGTCAAGGCGGTGCGGTACTATACGTCGTGGGGCACGTTGGAGACGCTCCCAGACCTGCCGTGGAAAGGACTTCGCCATGCACCTCTGCCACTTCGAGGATCGCGCCGAGCAATTCGCGCCGCTGAGCCTGACGCGCCCGGTCTTCGATCTGCGCTGTGGCCTCGCGACGCTCGCGGAAAAACAACGCCGCCACTTCGCCGCGACGAGCTGGAGCGTGGTTGTTCGCCCCGCGCTCGCGGATTGGTATCGCAGTGAGCATCCGGAACTCGCGATAAACGGCGACGGGACATTCCACGGCGAAGACCAAATTCTCGTCAACGGCCGTTGGCTGCCGCCCGACGATTCCTTCGTCGCGCCGGCGACATCGTGTGTCGGCATGGCGGGGGACTCATTGGCGTATGTGTTCATGCGTAAGAGCGACGTGTGCGCGGGCGGGTTGACGCAACTGCTACGGCAAGGCCTCGAGACCGCGCCGTCCTGCGAATCGGGCGGGCGCTTGCTCGGTTATCCGTGGGAGCTGGTCGATGCGAATGCTGCCGAGATACGCCGCGATTTCACGTGGCTCGATGCGCCGCCGCGCCAGGAATGGGACGATCTACCGTTCACTTTGCTTGGGCCGCGTGGGAACTTGTGGATCGCGCCGTCCGCCACGATCGAACCGCTGGTCGTGCTCGATGCGACGCGCGGGCCGATCGTCGTCGACGAAAACGCAGTCGTGTCGGCGTTCACCCGGCTCGAAGGGCCATGCTGGATCGGGCCGAACTCGCAAGTATTCGGCGCAAAGATCCGCGCGGGCACATCCATCGGCCCGCACTGCCGGATCGGCGGCGAGGTCGAAGCGAGTATCCTCCACGGTTACGCGAACAAGTATCACGAAGGGTTTCTGGGCCACAGCTATCTGGGCGAGTTTGTCAACCTCGGCGCCGGCACGCACAACAGCGATTTGCGCAACGACTACGGCGAAGTCCGCGTCATCCAGCACGGCGACGCGATCCCGACGGGCCTGACAAAGGTCGGCTGTTTCCTCGGCGATCACACGAAGACGGGCCTGGGCACGCTGCTGAACACGGGCACGAACATCGGCGCGTTTTGCAATGTTCTCCCCGCGGGCCGTTTCGCGCCGAAGTATGTGCCGAGCTTCACGAGCTGGTGGAATGGCAGCCTGAGCGAGGCGTTCACGTTCGAGCAATTGCTGGCGACCGCGGAGGTCGCGATGCAGCGGCGCGGCGTGACGCTGACGGACGCGCACAAGGCGCTGTATGCGGGCCTCTTCGACGAGAGCGCAAACGAACGCCGTCGGGCGCTGCGCGAGAGCGAACAGCGCTTCTTGCGCAAGAGCGCGTGAAGTTCACTCGGCAGCGGGTTCAAGACATTTCGCTACCGACGCGGGCAGACGATTGGCTTCCTTGCGCTTCGTGTCGCGTTCCTGTTCCTGGCGCAAGAAGGCGATCTCCAAGCAGGAGAGAGACACGAATCCAACGGGGCGTAATCGAATTCTTGAGCCGTCGCTGCGCCTCGATGCTAAACATGGTCGTCGGCGTCAAACAACATCGGCATCACCTCGCGAATGACCTTTTTCGTACGCTTGGGTCTCGCCTTGGGCAACTCTTCATCGAGATGATGCGTCTCCAGTTGTTGAAGAACCTGACTGGCGCGGTCGAGCACCTCGCTTGGAATGCCCGCCAAACGGGCGACGTGGATGCCGTAGCTCTTGTCGGCGCTGCCGGGCGCGATCTTGTGCAGGAAGACGATGTCCTCCTGCCATTCGCGCACGAGCACGTTGCAATTGCGCAAGTTTGGCAGTGTCTCCGCGAGCTGAGCCAATTCGTGATAGTGCGTCGCGAACAGCGTGC
>SYHD01000011.1 GCA_005799265.1 Planctomycetia bacterium
CCCCCCGCGGGTCTACGACCCGCGGCTAAACTTTGCGCCGCACGCCTGAATCGCAAAGTAGCCCTTGAGACGTGGGCACGGACAGCGTTCATACAGGCGAGCCAGATAAAGCCCCGGCGCGACCTCGCGCAGCTCGTCACGCGTATTGCCGAAAATGGGTGTGTTGGGCGGATACTCGATGACGATGCATGGCTTCTCATCGTGCCAACTCGTACCGGTCTGGGCGTGGCCGCGGAGCGCCTGGAAAGCGATCCACTGGTTGATGAAGTCGCCGTTTTCCTCGAAGTGTTTTCCCTTCCACACGGAACTCGCAAATCGTGCTTGCAGACGCGGCATACGCGCGCTCGTCATGAGCAGCGATTCGCCGCGCGCATAACCGAGGGGAACCGGGCCGGAGGGAGCGTTGTCGAACAGGCGTGCCAGCTCGTGTTCATTTAGCTTCTTTAGTTGCGCCAATGTGAGCGGATAAGGCTGGGCGCTCGCGTGAACGCCTGCGAGCGCAACAATTACGATTGAACATAACTTGACGAATGTGCGTGCGTGCATTGGCAACTCTTGGTGGGTGGTTCACGGGGGATTTATGCCTCATCGTGACATCGACCGGCCAGGGACATGCCCTCGACGCAAGTTTGGCCGAAACGAATGCCCAAGTGCGGAATCGCGCACGATTCTAAGAGTGATGCCAGGCGTTCCCAAAAATCGACGCCTGACGATGGATCGTGTCAATCGTGCAGTTCCAGAGCGTGCAGATGTGCAAGAGCAAGATCGAGCAAGTCTCGCGGCGTACCGAGGGTTGCAGCCTCATGAAATACCCGCGGTGCTCGTGAACCAAAGTCCTCCCAGCGCTGCGAAGCGATTTGGGCCACAGACCAGTCGGCATCAGAAGTATCGCCTTTGCGTTCCTGTTGAAAAATACCCTGGTTGAAATGAAAACGCCGGGCACGCGCTGAGCGAGACCGGCGTTTTACTAATGTGGTACGATGCTCCGCGTCGTGAATCTGCGACGCGGAGTGTCGCACCACATTGTGAATTGTCCACGTTACGCGAACAGGCCGGGGATCGGCCGGGTTTCCGTGATGACGCGGTTCACGTCTGTCGGCAAGCCGGAGACGAGGCGGACTTCACCGATGTTGAATAGCGTGTGCATGATCGTGCTGATGAGGTTCGGGATGCGTTGCGGGTCGCTGGCCGGTTCGCCGCCGTTGGCGTTGGACTGGCCGATGACCTGCCCGTGCGTGATGCCGCCGCCGTAGAGGAAGAGCGGCGCGAGCCGGCCCCAGTGGTTGCGGCCGCCGTTGGGCTGCAACTGCGGCGTACGCCCCATCTCACCCGTGGCGACGAGTAGGATCTGGTCGGAGAGACCGCGTGCTTCGACATCGTCGATGAAGGCGCTGACGGCGTGATCGAACGGGGTGCCGACGAGGTCCATGCCTTCGGTGACGCCGAGGTTGTTCTGGTCCTGGTGCATGTCCCAGACGAACTCGGTGTTGACGAGGACGAAGCCGGCGCCGGCCTGGCACAGGCGGCGTGCGAGCAAGAGTTGCTTGCCGAGCGTGCGGGCATGGGCCAGGTAGTTGTTGCGGTTGTTCTTGTGCGTCCAGTCGTTCCAGCGTTCGTGATACTGCGTGTCGTAGGCGGCGACGAGACGCGGATCTTCGCGCGACAGGTCGAAGGCGCGAGCGACGCCGCTGAGGATCACGTCGAACGCCTGTTCGTGGAAACGATCGACGGCGCCGATGCCGCCCGAGGCATCGATGTTGCGGCGCAGCGTGTCGATCTGCGCCAGCAAGGCGCGGCGATCATCGACGCGGTCGCGTGCCACGTTGAGCGTCATGTTCTGCTGCATTTGTCCGCCGGCGCCGGGAACGAACGGCGAGTAGGAGGCGCCGAGCGAGCCGGTGGACATGAAGTTGCCGAAGTTGCTGCGCGGGCCTGGGCCGCGCGCGTCCACCGAGTTCGGGAACAGCGCGACATTGGTCGGCATGCCATTTGGGCTGAGCGTGCCAACGACGCGCGAGTAGAGCGAGCCGAGATTGGCGCTGAGCGAATAAGGGCTGACCATCGGCTTGATGTCGTGGTTGCCGTTCTCGACGTGATAATTGCGCACGACCGCGACCTTGTCGGCGCGGGCGGCCAGGCGCGGAAACGTGCCGCCGAAGGTGACGCCGGGAATCGCGGTGCGGGCCTGGCCGGTGGCGCTGCGATTGTTCGACGGCGCATTCGGCTTGGGGTCGAAAGTTTCGATCTGGCTAGGGCCGCCGTGCATCATCAAGAAGATGACCGATTTACCCGTGGTCAGATTGCGGCCCGTCTGCGCCCCTTGCGCCTTGGCGGCGAGGAGCATTGGCAGCGTCAGGCCGGCAAGACTGCCGACGGTGAGAAAATCGCGGCGTGAAAAAGTGTCACGGAATGTCAACATTGGAAGGTCCCCCCTTTGTGGTTATCTCTATTATCCAACAACAGACGACAAATGAAAGTAAATTCTGGCCGCTTGCGGCTTGGCGCTCGGGTGGCAGCGCCAGGGTCCCGGCGCTTCAACGCGAGCGCTAAGCCGCGAGCGGCTAATGATTGAACATGAACTCCTTCGTATTCAGCACGCTCCAGACAATATCCTCGTAGGCGCGTTGCACGTTGGCCGAATTGCGTTCGAGATACGCGAGCAACACCTGGCTCTCCATGGCGCTCGGCTGGCGGGCGAAGGCGATGAGGTACAGCTCCCGTATCTTATCGGCGTGCGGCCGCTTGTCCTTGACCAGCGCCGCCGCCCGGCCCTTGGCGATCTTGTTGAGCACGTCGGTCGAGTTCACCAGATGCAGCAATTGCGCCAGGTTCACATCGCCGGATCGCTCGCATTCGCAAGCACTGGAGTTGTCAGGTCGGCCGAAGACGCTCAGGAAATACGAATCGGCCTGGTTGTCCGGCAATTGCACCGCTCTCATGCCCGCGGGCATCCCCTTGAACGCCGAACGCATTCCCGAAACGTCGTCGATAGAGTCGAGCAACACCTCGGCACTCAATCGGCGTGGCTGGAAGCGAGTGAAGTTGCGCGTGTCGTCGCCGTTATGCTCGTTCGGCTCCGCACTCAGACGATACACGTGCGACGTGCAGATGGCGCGCACGAGCTTCTTCAAGTCATACTTCGTATCGGTGAAGTGCTTCGCCAGCCCGTCCAACAACTCCGGGTGCGACGGCGGATTGGTGACGCGCATGTCGTCCTCCGGCTCCACGAGACCGCGGCCGAAGAAGTGTTTCCAGTAGCGATTGGCGAGCGTCCGAGCGAAGTACGGATTGTCCGTGCTCGTCATCCAGTCGACGAGTTTGCCGCGCGGATCGACCTCGGGCGCGAGCGTTAACTCCTTGGCGCCGAGGCCCATTGGCTTGACCATCGCATTGGTTCGTGGGTTGAGCGCTTGCGCCAGGCCCGGCTTGTGGAACACTTCCATCCCGGTGCCGGGGGTTGGCTCCTTGCCTTTGTCCTTCTTCGGCGCGGCTGGTCCCTTGAACTCGACGCGCGAGAAAAACGCGGCCAGGCCCCAGTAGTCCTGCTGGCTCCACTTCTCGAACGGATGGTGATGGCAACGGGCACAGGTGATGCGCTGGCCCAGAAAGAGCTGGGCGACATCCTCGACCTGATCGTTGATCTTCGGCACTTCGCGATACCACACCACCTGCGGATTCACGGACTGCTTGCCGGTGACCGTGAGCACATCGCGGACGAAGCGGTCGAACGGCAGGTTGGTGTGCAGGCTGTCCTTGATCCAGGTGTGGAAGGCGCGGGTGATCTTCGGGTCGTCCTTGTCCGACTTGCGGCGATTGCGCAAGACCGAACTCCACTTGCTCGCGAAGTGGTAAGCGTAATCCTCGCTCGCCAGCAGACGATCGACGAGCTTCTCGTTCCGATCGGCGTCACTGTTCTTGAGGAACGCCGAGGTTTCGTCAAGCGTCGGCAGCCGACCAACAATGTCGACGGTGACGCGGCGCAGGAACGTGGCGTCATCGCACGGGGTCGACGGCGGCATGCCCAGTTCGCGCCAGTTCTTGAAGAGCAATTCGTCGATGAAGTTCTTCGCTGTCGGCAAATTGGCGACCGGCGCTCCGAGCGGGATCGACGCCTGGAAAACGTCTACATGAGCTTGATACTTGGTCATCACAGCCACGGAGCCGGCCCGACGAAGCACACTGACGAGCCCGTCCGGCGTGACCTGGGCCATGTCCTTGTCGTTGACTTCGAATTGCGCCAGGCGGGTGACATCCGTCGTGGAGCCGTCAGTGAAGTGGGCGATGACCGCGAGCTGCTGCTGGCTATCACGCGGCAGGATACGGTTCCTCGGCAACGTTTCGATATGCGAGACGACCGGATCGTTCTTGTTGTAGGGAGTCCCCAGGTCGATCCAGCGGCGCAACATCTGATATTGAATCGAACCGACGGCCATGCGCCGGCCTCCCACATGCGCGATCGTGCCGGTTCCCTTGCGCAGCAGCAGGCTGAACTCGGGCGAGGTGGACAGCACGCGCCGGCCGCGCGCTTCCTTGACGAGGGCGTCATGATCTTCCGGCGGCTCGAAACCGAAGAGGGAGAGGGCGAAGCCATTCTGCCCGCCGGTCTTGCCGTGACATCCGCCGGTGTTACAGCCGAGGCGAGAGAAGATGGGCACGATGTGGTTTTCAAACTGGATCGGCGTCTCCGAGCTGATCTGCGCGACGGCCACCTTCACGGCCACGACCTGACTGCCCGCCTTGACCTGGATCGTCGCCGCGCCATTCTTGAGCGGCGTAACCAATCCACTCGCATCGACCTGTACAATGCCGCCCGGCATTGCCTGGTAGACAGCATCGCGTGAAAGATCCAACACCTTCGCGCCGAAATGTCCCGTGACGATCAGCTGTTGCCATGACTCGGGGCCGGTCAGCGAGATCGAGCCGTCCTTCGCGCGGCCGGTCTCAACGGTCAACTTCTGCAAGCCGGTCAAGGACACCTTGGCCGGTTCTTGCGTTTGGCCGAAGCCAGGCAGCAGCAGCGGCAATGCGAGAGCAAGTAAGGTAGTCAAGAAATGTTGCAGCCTGGACATCATGGCAGGTTCTCACGATCAAGTCGTAAAGGCAGACATTGATATCCGCCGTATTATCGAGAAGTCAAGCGAAACGCGGGACACTGTGGCTGCACTGGGCAGGAGTGTATCGTGGGGGTGGAGAGTTAGTATAGCAAGGATGCTCGGCGCTCGATAGCCCCAAAGCGGCGAAAACACGAAAATCATGAGCCGCATCCATTCTGAAAAGGCGCTTGGCGAATGCGAGCCTATAGGTTATCGTAAAGACGAATCTACGAGCGAAGGGGTTTGCCATGCCGATCACGACTTCATGCCCTGGATGCAAAGCGCTGTTCCGCTTGGCTGAGGAGCTTGCCGGCAAACAGGTGCGTTGTCAGAAGTGCGAACGGATGTTCATGGTCCCACTGCTCGGCGTGGCGTCCGCGGCGGCGCCGGCGCACGGTGAGCCCCTCGCACAACCGCCGACCATTGCCCCCTCGTCGGCACCAGAGACGCTTCCGTCCGTCGCTTCGGCGCGGGTCAACGAGCCAATCCTTGTGGCGCCTCATCCGGAGAATCCGCCCGCAGTCAAGCCGGCCCCCGCGCCCGACGCGCCGCCGAGCCGTGTCTGGCTCGTCGTGGCGATCGTCCTGTTCCTCCTCGGCATGCTTGCGACCGGCGGCTTCGCGTCGGTCTGGGTCGCGACGCATCTGTCAGCGCCGGCGCGCTCCATGGTTGTCGCTCCCTTCCGCGGCACCAACCGCGACGGCTTCGAACGCAGGCCTTTCGATGCCGGCAGAGAAAATATCCGCAACGATGACAGAAGAGACGAATTCAAGGACCGCGACAAGAAAGCCGAACGCCAAATCGAACCGACCGATATCGGCATCGACGGTCGCGCCGATGTCCACGGCTTCCTCAACTGGGCGCCAGCCAATGTGGGGCGGTTCGGCAACGATGGCCCGTTCCGACTTTATCGCATCCATCTCGTCGAGGGGGAAAGCTACAACGTTTTCATCAGCTCGCAGGAATCAGCGACCCGAGTGCAAATCCACGATCCCGACGAAATGGTCGCCACGCGCGTCGGAACCCAGACATCACGACGCACCCTGCTCAATTATCGGCCGCGCCGGACCGGCGCACACCTGCTGTTCATCACCTCGCAGGGCAACATCGTCTGTAACTTCCACCTCAAGATCGCGCCGGAGGCGCCGCGCGCGCCGGCTCGCCTCGCCGCCCAGCCCAGGGATGTCTCGGCCGACCAACTGTTCGTACACGACCCCATCGACGCGCAGGTCCGCTTCAACGGCGGTCCCTATCGGGAGTATCTCGTAACGCTGGAAGCGGGCAAGCAATATGCGCTCGATCTCCACGCAGGGAACTTTCCGCCAGTGCTGCGCATCTACAATCGCGATAACAATCTGGTCGCGGACTACCGTGCCGAGGCGGGCCTGACCTGGCTGGAGCGGACGTTCACCCCCCCAATTGCCGGCGACTACCGGCTGCGCGTGATGAGCGAGGACTTCGGCCTGGGCCCCTACACGCTGACCGTCGCGCGCAAGTGAGAGGCACTTTGCTCGCTTGCGGTTTCGCGCACGGACTCCCTCGCTATTTCGCCGCGCCAATCCCCGGCAGCCACCCGTCGTACTGTTGCACAAATTCCCACATCTGCTCGCATCGCCCCGCTTTGATCGGATTCGCCCGAATGTACCGGATCGTCCTCTCAATGTCCTCGCGTGAGTCCAGGAACACTTTCCAGCCCGGCCCGCCCTAGATCGGATGTCCGCTCGGATAGCGTTTCGTCTCCTGCAGGTGCTGCCAACTTTCGTCCTGGAAGAATCCAATCATCTCCTCCGCCTTGTCGCGATGCTTGCGAATCAACAGGCGCACGTGATCCGGCATGATCGCGCCGCCGTAACAGGTGTATTTGCGGAGCTTGATCGTGTTGGCAAAGGACTCGGCGATCATGATGATTTCTTCGCCCGTGAAGGGAAGGATGTCATGTTTCAACTTTGGTTTTGCTTCCTGATAGAACTTGCGTAGGACCGTGCCGCTCGGCTGAAGCTTTTTGCGTCCGTAGTGGATTTCGCCTAATTCTTCCAGTACCGATGAGCGAATCTCCGTTGAACTGCTGCCACGCGGATCATTGGGCAATCAGACGCCGTAGATCGTCCAGATCAGGTGATATGCTGCAACCATGGTCGCCTCTATCGATTCTGAACAAAGCTCGCTTGCGGTTTCGCGCACAGAAAAACACCAAATCGCTTGTATCTCAATCAGAAGATCCTTGCAAATAGATTCCGCAATCGCGCGGGATACTGCGCGCGAAACCGCAAGCGAGCATTTCTGCGACTGACAAATATACTATCCTCAGCAATCTACCTGGTCACCGAGGTGCCGCGCTGATGCCGTTCGCTAAAGTCGAAACCACCGTCGATTTTCCCGCCGAAGAACGCTCGATCCTCCAACTCTGGGACGAAATCCAGGCGTTCGAGAAACTCCGCGCCAGGAACCGCGGCAAGCCGAAGTGGTCGTTCCTCGATGGGCCAATCACCGCCAACAATCCGATGGGCGTCCATCACGCCTGGGGCCGCACCTACAAGGATGCCTACCAGCGTTACTTCGCGATGACCGGGCACGAGCTGCGCTACCAGAACGGCTTCGATTGCCAGGGGTTGTGGGTCGAGGTCGAAGTCGAGAAGGAACTCAAGCTCAAGTCGAAGCGCGACATCGAGAATCTCGTTGACGGCGACAAGTTCAAGAGCATCGATTTCTTCGTCAACGAGTGCAAGAGCCGCGTCAACAAGTTCGCGCGCCGGCAAACCGAGCAATCGATCCGCCTGGGCCAATGGATGGACTGGGACCGCACTGACGCCGACTGGGCCAAGCCGGCAGGCGAGCGCAAGTCGTACTTCACGATGGCGGACGAGAACAACTACACGATCTGGTCGTTCCTGAAAAAGTGCCACGACCGCAAGCTGATCTACAAGTCGTACGATTCCATGCCCTGGTGCGGCCGCTGCGGCACCGGCATCAGCCAGCAAGAGATGAACGAGGGGTACCAGCTCGTCGCGCATCGTTCGGTATTCATCAAGTTTCCGCTCCGTCTCCCCTCTCCCCCAAAGGGAGAGGGGAGAAGACGGTGCTACGCCGCTAGCGGCAAACTTGTTAATCTGGACGACAACGCCGTGGACGCTGTCATCTAACGTCGGTGCCGCTGTCAACCCGACGCTCACGTATCTGAAAGTCAAACACAAGGACGAACTCTACTACGTCGCCAAAGGCGCCTTCACCGTCCAACGTCTGGAGGAGCAATTCAAACGCAAGGAATGGCTCGAAGGCGTCCCCAAGCTCAAGACGCTCGAGCAAATCTTCAAGGAAAAAGGCGGCTACGAAATCGTCGGCGAAATCTCCGGCAAAGAGATGGTCGGCTGGCAGTACGACGCCCCCTTCGATGAGCTTCCCGCCCAGCAGCACCCGTTCGGCTTCCCCGAAGAAATCGCCAGCGTCGTCGAACGCCTCAAGTGGGGCCCCGCGAAATCCGCGCAGGAGGTCCATCGCGTGGTCGCCTGGGACATCGTCGGCGAAACCGAAGGCACCGGCATCGTCCACATCGCTCCCGGCTGCGGTAAGGAAGACTTCGTGCTCGGCAAGGAGCAAGGCTTAGTGCCGATCGCTCCGCTCGACGACTCCGGCGTCTTCCTGGACGGCTTCGACGAACTCACTGGCAAATCCGCCAACGATCCCGCGACCACCGACTGGATCCTCGACAACCTGCAGAAGAAGAACCGCCTCTTCGCCGTGGAGAAGTATCCGCACAGTTATCCGCACTGTTGGCGCTGTAAGACGGAACTGCTGTTCCGCCTCGTTGACGAGTGGTTCATCGACATGAAATGGCGTGATGAGATCATGCGTGTCGTCGAACAGGTGACATTCCTGCCCGAATCGATCAACGGCAAGGCCCGCGAGCTGGATTGGCTCAAAAACATGGGCGACTGGATGATCTCCAAAAAACGCTTCTGGGGTTTGGCGTTGCCGATCTGGGTCGATGAGCAAACCGGCGATTTCGAAGTCATCGGCTCCTACGAAGAATTGCAAACGCGCGCCGTCGAGGGTTGGACGGAATTTGCGGGCCATTCGCCGCATCGGCCGTGGATCGATCTCATCAAAATCAAGAACCCAAAGTCCGGCAACCTGATGAGCCGCATTCCCGACGTCGGCAACCCCTGGCTCGACGCCGGCATCGTCCCCTATTCGACGATGAAGTACAACAGCGACCGCGACTATTGGAAGCAATGGTTCCCGGCCGACTTCATCACCGAGTGCTTCCCCGGCCAGTTCCGTAACTGGTTTTATGCGATCCTGGCGATGAGCACGATGATGGAGCAAAAGGGCCCATTCAAGGTGCTGTTGGGTCATGCGCTGGTGCGCGACGAACAGGGCGATGAGATGCACAAATCGAAAGGCAATGCGATCCCCTTCGAGGGCGCGGCCAACGATGGTTACGAGATCAAGGAAAAGGACGGCAAGCTGCACAAATATCCGCCGATGGGTTCCGACCTGATGCGCTGGATGTACTGCCGGCAAAACCCGATCGCGAACATCAACTTCGGTCCGCATGTCGCGGAGGAAGTTCGCAGCAAATTCATCATGAAGCTTTGGAACACGTATGCGTTCTTTTGCAACTATGCGCGGCTGGATGACTTCACGCCGCAAAGCCCAGGGACGGCTGTCCCTGGGCTTTTGGACATCGACCGCTGGATTCTCTCCGATCTGCAGCTCTTGATCAAGACGGCGCACGACGCATTGCAGTCGTACAACGTGATGGCGTTTTGCTTGAAGGCGGAGGAGTTCGTCGATGACAAGCTGTCGAATTGGTACGTCCGCCGCAATCGTCGTCGCTTTTGGAAGAGCGACAAAGGCGCCGACAAAATGGCCGCGTATCAGACGCTGTACACGGTGCTGACGACGCTGGTAAAGCTATGCGCGCCAGTGATTCCGTTCATGACAGAGAAGATGCATCGCAACCTCGTTGCCGATGCTGACAGCATTCACCTTTGCGACTACCCCGTCGCCGACGAGACGTTGATCGATCATGAACTCTCCGACGAGATGGACGCCCTCTTGCGCCTCGTGTCATTGAGCGGTTCGGCACGGAACGCGGTGAAAATCAAGGTGCGTCAACCGTTGGCCGAAATCAAGATCCTGCCGGCCAATAACGCTGAACGCAAGGCGATCGAACGCTTTGCCGATCAGATTCGCGATGAGCAGAATATCAAGAAGGTCACGCTGCACGACGCGGCACATGGCGCTTTGCTGTCCTTTGACATCAAGCTTAATCCGAAGTCCGCCGGTCCGAAGTTTGGACCACGCCTTGGCGCCATTACGGCTGCGCTTGCCAAACGCGCCGACGCCGTCGAGACATTGCAGGCCGGCAAGCCGCTCGAGTTGTCGCTGCCGGACGGGAACGTTACGCTCGAACCTGCCGACGTGTGGATCACGCCCAGGGTCGAAAAAGGTTGGGGCGGCATCGCCGATCGCGGCACGCAAATCTTGCTCGATGGCCGCATCACGCCGGACCTGGAGTTGGAGGGCCTCGCGCGCGAGATCGTGCGCTACGTGCAAAACGCCCGCAAGGAAGCCGGGCTGGAGATGGACGACCGCATCACCCTTTGTCTGCACACCGAGGATGCGAAACTGCGCGACGCCATCGCCAGGCATCGGGCCTACATCGCCAACGAGACGCTTATCGCCAACTGGGCGACCGATCCGCTCAGCGCCGGAGCATATCGCGTGGAAGTCAAGATCGAGAACGCGAAACTGATTATCGAGCTGGAAAAATTCAACGTTTAAGAATGGAAGAGATGCCATGCCGTGCGAAGCCGGCCAGATCCCGTCGATCAGTCAACTCATATTCGTGGGCCTGAACGGCTATGCCGTGGCGTTGGATCGCGATACCGGTGAGATCGTCTGGTCCAACGACCAGATGAAATCGGGTTACGTGACGCTGCTGCTCGACGGTGATCGCCTCATCGCCTCGACGAATGGCTACATCTATTGCCTGGATCCTCGCACGGGAAAAATCCTCTGGCATAATCCGATGACCGGCTACGGCATGGGCGCACCGACTTCGCTGGTCTCCGAGCGGGGCCAATGCAACCAAGCCTTGGTCCAGCAGGCCGCGGCACAAATTGCGGCGGCAGCGGCTTCTCAGGCCGGAACCAACTCCAGCACGTCGTAAGAAAAATCCCCATCTGTCCACACGCAGTCGTGCTGCGACAATAGCTGCATTCGGTCCTTTTCTCGCATTCAAGGATGACCTTCATGGCCGAGCGTCCCTTCGTTCACTTGCATTGCCATACGCACTATAGCCTTCTCGACGGCGCGAGCCGGGTGCCGGAACTGGTCCAGCTCACCAAGTCGCTCGGCATGAACGCAATCGCCATGACCGATCACGGCAATCTCTTCGGCGCCATCGAATTCTACAAGGAATGCTCTGCCAACGGCATCAACCCTGTCGTCGGCTATGAGGCTTATGTTGCCCCAGGGCATCGCACCGATCGCACGACCAAGAAACGCGGTGAATCGGGCTATCACCTGACGCTGCTCGCCCAGAACGTGCAGGGCTTCAAGAACCTCGTCAAACTTTCGTCGATCGCCTATCTGGAAGGCTACCACTACATCCCGCGCATCGACAAGGAAGTGCTCGAAGCGCACTCGAAGGGGCTGATCTGCCTGTCCGGCTGCGCGTCGAGCGAGTTCAGCGATTACATTTTGCTCGATCAAATGGACAAGGCTCGCGAGGTCGCCGAGTGGTTTTCGCGCGTCTTTGGCAACAACTTTTACGTCGAGATCCAGAACAACGGGCTCGACATCCAGAAGCGCTGTGCCGAGGGGGCGATAGACATCGCCAACGATCTGGGCTTGCCGTTGGTGGCGACGTGCGACGCGCATTATCTAAAGCAGGAGGACAACTACTCCCACGACGTACTGCTGTGCATCAACACGGGCCGGTTGCTCAAGGACGAGAATCGCATGCGCTACGGCAGCGATCAGTTCTACGTGAAGCCGCCGGAGGAGATGTATCGCAATTTTCCGGGGCACGAGGAGGCCGTCAAACGCAGCCAGGAGATCGCCAACAAGTGCGACATCAAGCTCGACTTCAAGAAACGCCACTTCCCCGTCTTTACGCCCCCCGGCAAGAAGACGCCCGACAAGTACCTGCGCGAGCTGTGCGAGATCGGCCTGGAAGAACGGTACGGAGAAGGCGCCCCTCGCCCCCAACCACTCTCCCAGGAGGAGAGGGGAACCCGGATGGAAGCGGCCAAGGCGAGGCTTAAGCACGAGCTGGACATCATTTGCCGCATGGGCTTCGCGGGCTACTTCTTGATCGTGTGGGACTTCGTCCGCTTCGCGAACGAAAAAAACATCCCGGCTGGAGCGCGCGGCTCGGCGTGCGGGGCGATCGTCAGTTATGTCCTCAAGCTGAGCCATGTGTGTCCGCTGGAGTATGACTTGCTGTTCGAGCGGTTTCTCGACCCAAATCGCTCGGAGGCGCCCGATATCGACATCGACTTTTGCCAGGACAATCGCGAAGCCGTGCTTCAATACGTTCGCGAGAAATACGGCGAGAACTCGGTCGCCCAGATCGTCACCTTCGGCACGATGGCGGCAAAGGCGGCGATCAAGGATGTCGGCCGCGTGCTCGATGTGCCGCTCGAGCGCGTCAATCGCCTGACCGCAATGGTGCCGAAGGTGCTCAACATCTCATTGGAGGACTCGCTCAAGCAAAGCCCGGACCTGCGCCGCGAGTACGAGAACGACACGGACGTGCACAAGCTGATCGACATCGCCATGAAGCTGGAAGGTACGAATCGCAACGCGGGGACGCATGCCGCCGGCGTCGTCATCGCCGACGGGCCGATCACCGACTTCGTGCCGGTGCAGCGCATCACGCGCAAAGACGGCAAGGAAGGCGTTGTCATCACCACACAATGGGTCATGGGCGATCTCGAAAAAGTCGGCATGCTCAAGATGGACTTCCTGGGTCTGCGCACGCTGACCGTCGTCGAGAACGCCCTCAAACTTATCAAGAAAACGCATGTCAAGCCCGCAGGCGAGCGCAGTGAGCCTGCGGGGTCGGACCCGCGGGATTCGCTGCGCTCATCCAGCGGCTTGGAGGACATCAAACACCGCGACCCACGCACCTACGAACTTCTGACCGTCGGCATTCAACACCTCCCGCTCACCGACAAGAAAACCTACGAGCTGCTGCAACGCGGCGACGCGCGCGGCGTCTTCCAGCTCGAATCCGACGGCATTCGCGAGCTGCTCAAACGGATGAAGCCCGACAACATCCGCGACCTCATCGCCACCAACGCGCTCTATCGCCCTGGCCCCTTGGGAGGCGGCATGGTCGATGCCTACGTCAATCGCAAGCATGGCCGCGAAAAGCCGGTCTACGCCCACAAGATCATGGAAGAGGTGCTCGCCGAGACCTACGGCGTCATGTGTTATCAAGAACAGATTATGCGCATCCTCAACCAGCTCGGCGGCATCGAACTGTCCAGCGCGTATGCCTGTATTAAAGCCATCAGCAAGAAGAAGGACGAAATCATCAACGCTCGCCGCGTCGATTTCCTCAAGGGCGCCCAGGAACGCGGCGTCAACGAGGCGACTGCCAGCGAGATCTTCGGGCTGATCCTGCACTTCGGCGGCTACGGCTTCAACAAGTCGC
>SYHD01000095.1 GCA_005799265.1 Planctomycetia bacterium
ATCCTGTCGCTGATGCAGATGGCGAAGGTGTCGGCCGCGATCGCACGCTACGATCAGGTCGGCGGGCTCTACATCTCGATCCTGACCAATCCGACGATGGGAGGCGTTGCCGCCAGCTTCGCGCTGCAAGGAGACATTACCCTGGCCGAGCCGGGCGCCCTCGTCGGCTTCGCGGGCAGACGCACGATCTGGAACACCGTGCGTCTCGAATTGCCTGACGGCTTCCAGACCAGCGAGTTCCTGCTCAACCACGGCTTCGTCGATCGCATCGTGCCGCGCCAGGATTTACGCATGGAACTCGCGCGCATTATCGACTATTGTGAGCATTAGACGATGACGTATTTTGTTTAGCGCTCGCGCGATGCCATGAGGAAACGCGATATGTCACCGTTGAGCCAGATCAATCCAAGCTGTGCTGCCTTTATCCCATGAGCTTCCTCGACACCCTCAAGCAATTGTTCTCCGGAAACGCAAACGCGCTCCCCATCATCGACGTGGAAGCGCGTTTCGAGTTGCTTGGCCGCACCGGCCAAGGGAGCATGTCGAAAGTTTGGCGGGCGCGCGATCGCGATTCGGGGCGAACCGTTTGCCTGAAGATTCTCGACAGGATCAAGACGGAGAAATTCGAGGGCCGCTTCGCCGGATTGAAGAAGCCGAGCGAGGGAGAGATCTGCAAGCTCCTCAAACACGAGAACATCGTGCAGACCTACGAATATGGCCTGACTACTGAAAAAGAGCCGTACATCATAATGGAGCTGGTCGACGGCGTGGGCCTGAGCTTTCTCATCGAAACCAAGCACCAGCAACTCGAAGGCAAGCGCATCGAGTTCCTCAACCAGTTGGCCGTTGGCCTCGATTACATGCACAAGACCGGCTATCTGCACAGGGACTTGTGCCCGCGCAATGTGATGGTGACGGAAGAAGACGTCATCAAGATCATCGACCTTGGCCTGACGATCCCCTACACGCCTGCGTTCTGTAAGCCGGGCAATCGCACCGGTTCGACGATGTACCTGGCGCCGGAGATCATTCGCCGGGCGTCGACGGATCATCGGGTGGACCTATTCGCACTGGGCGTGACGGCTTACGAGGTCTTCACGGGGGATACGCCCTGGGAAAAGGGGGAATCGCAAAAGGTGCTGCGCGCGATCGTCAACAACCCGCCCCGCGAGCCGCGCGAACTGCGTGAGAATGTCGACGAGGAGACCGCCAAGTTTCTGGTCAAGGCGGTCGATCGGAATCCGGGGCGGCGCTTTCAAGACACGGACGAATTCCGGGCCGCACTGGCAAAGTTGCCGAAACAGTAATTCAGCAGGCCGGCTCGTCTGATTGACATGGGGAAGCCGACATGTTCCTGAACAAGCAGCGTTTTGGCCTCTTGGCGGCGTTGATCGCTGCGTTATTGCCCCTGTGCGGCGGCTGGGCCGGCGACAAGAAGGGTAGTGACAAGAACGCCTTCTACGTCGGCAAGGTTGTGTCCCTTGCCGATGTGCTGGCCAAGCAAGGCGTCAAAATCGACCCTGACCACGTCGTCCTCGTGCTGCAAGCCGACGACGGCAAGCTCTATCCGCTCGTCAAGGACGAAGGCTCGCGCATGTTCTTCAAGGACACCAAGCTGCTCAATCGTCCGATGCGGCTCACCGCTCGGCTCATCCCGAACTCGCAGTTCTTGCAGGTCATCAACGTGCACAGCATTGTCAACGCCAAGCTGCATGACGTGTACTATTGGTGCGACATTTGCACGATCAAACGCTTCGAAGCGGGCATCTGCGACTGCTGCGGCGACAAGATGGATTTTCGCGAGACGTTGTGCAAGGATTGACGTGTCCACGGCGCATCGTTTTCGCTAGATTTGCCGCACCATCACGCCATTCGAGAACACCCATGGGTCAGCGCACCGTCCTTTATGATTGGCATGTTGCCCGCGGCGCACGCGTTGTCGATTTCGCGGGCTGGGACATGCCGGTGCAATACACCACGATTATCGATGAACATGCCGCGGTGCGCAACGCCGCGGGCCTGTTCGACATCAGCCACATGGGCCGGCTCTCCTTTGGCGGTCCCGATGCGCTTGCGATTATCCAGAAGATCTACACGAACAACGCCGCCACGATGAAAGACGGCCAGGTGCGCTACGGGCTCGTCTGCAACGAGCACGGCGGCATCCGCGATGACGTGCTCGTCTATCGTTGGCCGAATGGATGGCTGATGGTCGTCAACGCCAGTAATCGCGTCAAGATCGTCGAGTGGATCAAGGACAGCAAGGGCGTCTCTAACTTTCAGCTCGACGACCAAACGCTCTCGACGTGCATGATCGCGATTCAAGGCCCGGAGGCGCTCGAAATGTGCGCGGGTCTGACTGAAGCCGATCCGAGCAAGCTTGCATACTACTACGCGGCGCCGATGCGCTGTATGGGCCAACAAGCCGTCGTGAGCCGGACCGGCTACACGGGTGAAGATGGCGTCGAGATCATGATCGACAACGCGTATGGCGTCGCGCTCTGGGAAGAATTGATCAAGCGCGGCGCCAAGCCGTGCGGGCTCGGCGCGCGCGACA
>SYHD01000096.1 GCA_005799265.1 Planctomycetia bacterium
ATGAGCAGAAAGAGAGAACAACGATTGCCGACGCCGAGATTGATCCACTGTCACCTGCGCTGCGGGTCCGAGACGGTGCGCCCGCGCACGCAGGCAAAAAATAGTTGCAATGACAAGACGACTTCGCTTATTTGAGGGCTAGGATGTTCTCCCCATTGGGCCGGCCGCGCACGTCGCCGAGCGCCACGATGTCCAGACGTGTCAACATCTTCTGCGTGGGATCGTAGGCAAGGTAGCCAAGGAGGCGCGGATCGTAATCGAGCGGAATCCGCAAATTCTTCGAGTGCTCCTTGATGCCGGGCGACAGGTAGGTCTTCAGCCCGGTCCGCGGATTGTTGAGGTTCGCGAAACCATCGAGGCGAACGCGGACTTGCGTTTCGTTGACGGCTTCGACGGTGAGCTCGAGCCTGCCCGCGCCGGCGGTGACGTGCGCGAAGTTGTTGTTCTCACTCAAACCACGGGACGGATCGAGGTGAAACTTGAAGATGCGTTCGCACAGCGACCTGGGAACCTCGATGCGCTGCCCCGGCTTGGGCTCGGCCGGCATCATGGCCCGCGCCTCGGCTTGCGTGATCCACAAGAAGTCGTTGGCCGGCTGGGTCCAAAGGGAAGTGGCCTGATCGCTGCTCACGACCTTCTTGTCACGCAGCGCCGGGATATAGTCCTCCGGCACGGTGTGGCGGTATTCCTCTTTGGTAGTGCGCTCCAACTGGCGATTGAATACGCGTACGATCAGCGTGCCCGGCGGCGGCCCCTTGGCGGCATTGCGGCGCGGATCGAGCGGGCCGCGTTCCGGCACCTGGGTCGCGCCCGGTTTGCGTTCCGACTCAGGAAGAGCGGCCCACGCCCGTAGCGCCCGCTCCAGGCTCGTGAGGTGCGTTTTCGGATTGCCCACCTGCAGCTCGCCACGGGCCACGAATTTGCCGCTCGCGGTGATGATGTCGATCCGCCCTTGCCCGCCGCAGTCGGCCTTTTCCAGGAAACGGCACTCGTCGTCAGCGAAATTCCGCGTTCGGCCATTGATGGCGAGCGGAACAAATTCTTTCCGCACCAACGCAATAATCGGCTCGGTCCAGTTGGAAGGCGCACGGCCTCCCGAGCCGGCGCTTCAGCAAACCCCGATCGGCGCGCCGCCGGCCCCGCTCCAGACGAGGATCGGTTTGCCTTCCGCTGCCGCCTTCTTGCGTGCCTCCCAGACGTCGATCAACCACGGGATCTCGTGGAAACGCAATTCGCCTGGCTGCGGCTTGATCAGCGTGTTCAGCTTGACGAATTGATCCGTCGGAATCACTGCCGGCGTGGGCAGATTCTTGTCCTGCGCCAGGAGGCCAAATGGCGCCAGCACGGCGATCGAGCAACACGCTGCGTAGAGCTTTGTCGACAATAGACATTTCATGACACGATCCACGAATGTGAGAGGTCGGATTGACGGACTCCGCTTTGCAGGGAGAATGTCCATCCATGTCGATTCTATGTCTCACGCTCGGGAAGTCAGCCGCTCAAGAATGCGGATCGGCATGCTGCGGCAACGCCCCACTTGCACAAGGTCCGCGCGCATCCTCGCGCATCATTCCTTCTTGTTGCAATTGCGCCTGTATGCGTGTAGATTGTCACCGTTCCTGTCGGCCGAGCACCTGCCTTGGATGCGTCCCGCCTTGTCCGCGAAATGGATGGTTGTCAGCACACTGGTCCGATCGACCGACCAACCGCAAGGGGAAAATCATGTTGGCAAAAGCGAAGCTGTTTTCAACGTGTGTCGCACTACTATTTGCCTTCGTTTCGGCAACGAGTGAAGCAGGCGAACCAGCCAAAAAGAAGCTGCAAATCTACATCATGGCCGGCCAGTCGAACATGGTCGGCCACGCCAATTACATCACGCTTCCCGCGCTGCTCACGGCCCAGGAGCCTGGAGTCAATCAACTCGCGAAATGGATCTTCAAGGAAGGCGCGATCGCTCCCGGCGCGGCAAAGGATCAAATTGAAACGCGCCTCCAACGAGACAAACTGAGCAGCGAATTGAAAGCGAAGAAGTTCACCGATCCCGAGAAAATCGCGGCGGCGCAGGCCGAACTCAAGAAGCTCGACGCCGAGCTCGAATTCAAGAGCAAGAAGATCAAGGATGCGTTCACGGTCTCCAAACGCGTCTACATCACGTCGATCGGCGACGGTCATCGCAGGTCGGGGCCGCTTTCGATCGGTTACGGCGGCAGCCCGGACAAGATCGGCCCGGAACTCGGCTTCGGCCTCGCGCTGGAGCAAAAGCTCGACGCGCCGATTCTGTTGATCAAGACCGCCTGGGGCGGCAAATCATTGCACTACGACTTCCGTCCCCCGTCGGCCGGCCCCTATGAACTGAGCAAGGACGAAGCGAAAAAAGAGAACGCCCAAAAAATCAAGGAGAACGCCGGCCTCAACTTTCGACTGATGAACAGCGCCGTCCAGGAAGTGCTGAAGGACCTGAAAAAGCATCATCCCGAATATGACGCCAGCGTCGGCCATGAGATTGCCGGCTTTGTCTGGTTTCAAGGCTTTAACGATCAGTTCTCGCCCGCCTTCCGCGACAACTACAAAAACAACATGATCGCGTTCGTAAAAGATGTTCGCCAAGAGTATCAAGTGCCGAACATGCCGTTCGTCATTGGCGTCCTGGGCACGGGCGTGACGAAAGAAGGCGTGGACAAGAACGCCGTCTCGGTCGGGCAGCGCGCGGCCGCCGCGGCGCCTGAATTCAAGGACACCGTGGTCGCCGTCGAAAGCTATCCGTTTTTCGACCTGAACGCGCTGGCAATATTTCAGAAGGATTGGACCAAGCACCAGCTCGAATTTTTCCAGGTTGGCAGCGATCGCCCTTACCACTACATGGGCAGCGGCAAGTTCTTCGTCCGCATCGGCGATGCGCTGGCAACCGCGATGGTTGACTTGAGAAAAAAGCAAAAGCCATAGCGTAACCGTCCATCTCCCCTCTCCCCCTGTACTCAGGGGGAGAGGGGTCGGGAGTGAGGGGGAGGACCAGACTGTTGCGCGACGCCCCAACCCCTCACCCCCTCTCCCCTGAGTACAGGGGAGAGGGGTGAACGATTACGCAGTAGCTTGTGGCGCTGCGCGTTGACGCGAAGACGAACAAGAACCGATCAGACCGTGGTCGAGTACGAACTGAGGCGAGCTCCAATCGTGAAACACAACCTGCTCATTCTGGGGGCCTCCTACGGCTCGTTGTTCGGTACCAAACTGCTGATGGCCGGGCACGGCGTTTCGTTGGTCTGCACTAAGCCGACCGCTGAATTGATTAATCGTGAGGGGACCGTGGTGCGTTTTCCGATCAAGGGCCGGGAGTCGCTGCTCGACATCGCATCGAAACAACTGCCCGGCACGCTTGTTGCGACCACGCCCGACGAGGTTGACCCGACTCGGTTTGACTTGGTCGTGCTCGGCATGCAGGAGGCCCAGTACGGTTCGCCAGGCGTTCGCGAGTTGATGCCTCGAATCGCTCGCGCGGGTGTGCCCTGCCTGGCGATCATGAATATGCCGCCGTTGCCCTACCTCAAACGCATTCCTGGTTTGCAGGCGGAGACGCTCGAAACTTGCTACGCGGATCCGCGCGTCTGGGATGGCTTTGATCCTGGACGGATCACGCTGGCGAGTCCCGATCCTCAGGCGTTTCGCCCTCCGAATCAACCCAAGAACGTCCTCCAGGTGGGTTTGCCGACCAACTTCAAGGCGGCCCGCTTCGACGCCGAGGAACTGACGGCACGTCTGCGCCAACTAGAAACCGACATCGAGGCCGCCCGCCTGGACGTTGGTGGTGGTTACATCGAAGTGCCGGTGAAGCTCAAGGTACACGATTCGCTGTTCGTGCCATTGGCCAAATGGCCGATGTTGATCACGGGCAACTACCGTTGCATCCGGTGCGACGACATGATCTCCATTCAAGAAGCGGTTCACGCCTATGCGGAAAAGTCTCGTGCGATCTACGCCTGGGTGTGTCAACTCTGTATTCGGCTGGGCGCCGACGCCGCCGATATGGTTCCATTCGAGAAGTACGCCAAAGCGGCCGAGGGCCTTGCCAAACCGTCGTCCGCGGCGCGCACGCTTTTTAGCGGGGCCGCCCACATCGAGAGGGTCGACTGTCTGGTCCGTCGCATCGCCGGGCAACAGGGAATGCAGTCGGAGACGCTGGACGAAATCGTCGCCCTGGTGGACACGCGGCTCGCAAAGAACCGCGCGGCTTGCACGCAAGCGAATTCTTAGACGCTCAACGCGCCCAGCGCGGCCTGGGCAACCTGCTCGTCTTGCGCGGAGGTGACGCCGCTGACGCCGACCGCGCCAATGACCTTGCCCTCCACGATGACCGGCAGACCGCCTTGCATCGGCACAATGCCTTCGACGGTCAGGAAGCCCTGCTTGCCGGCGGCGATGGCCTCTTCCATCGCCTTGGTGGGACGTTTGAACAGCGCGGCCGCGCGCGCTTTGCCCTGTGCGACGGCAATACTGCCGGGCTGGGTTTCATCGAGCTTCTGAAACAGGATCAGGCCGCCGCCGGCGTCCACGATCGCGATCGCGACGTTCCAGCCGTTCTTGCGGGCTTCCGCTTCGCCAACCGCCGCCATTTTCTTGGCGGCTTCCAGCGTGATGAATTTTGCAGTGCCGAGCATGTCGATCTCCATACGATAGTAACCCGACGCGTAAGTGAGATCGAGTATCGTACCTCGCTTACGCGTCGGGTTGGTATGTGTTATTTTCCGAAGTCCAGGTTCTCCGTGATTCGCGTCCCATCCTTGCGAAACGCCTCTGCGAGCAAGCGCGTTCGCCTTTTGGCGTCCGTCAGGTCGTGGTTCTCGAGGTTGATGTTGAGCAAGTCAACGTACCACGGCAACTTGACAGCGTCCATGACGTAAGCCTCGACGATCTCCCGCGCGATCGGCAGCGTCGTCTTCTTCGACGCGTCGTGAACGTCGCGGTTGCTCGCGCTCAGGAGTTTTGCGTACTCTTCGGCGAGGAGACGCTTACATAGCTCGGGGGAGAAGCGGTCGCCCGTCTTGACGCCAACCAGAGCGTCGTCCGCGGTGAAGGCTGCGTTCTTGTGCAGCCATTCCCACAAGATGCTCAGGCGAATCTCGCCGGTCGCCATGTCTTCCATCAAGTACAGGACGTCGTCGTTGCCAAAATAGTCCGCCGGTTTGAGGGCGGCCGCCTGGAGTCCGACCAGGAAAGCGTTGCCGTACTGCAGCGCGACGCTCAGGAGATCGCGAGCGCCGCGGACGGTGCGCGGGGCCGGCTCGTGCAGGAAGAGCCCATCCGCGTCGGCTGGCGTGTACGTGAGCGGCGGGAATTCGCGTCCGGCCTGGTTGTCCTGCCCGGCTTTTTCCCAGACCGGGCGAACAATATGAACCATCTTCCAGTGGGCAACCCATTTACCGCTCGCCCCCTCGCGTTGCTCGCGCTCGGCGCCCGCGCTCGCGCGCTTCATGGCGCTGGTGACGCCGGCTTCGGTGCCGACCGGGATGTTCGGCTCCATGCCGCCTTGCCACAGGGCGCACCCGTTAGCCGGACGCGCAAGCGACGGTGCGCCACCAGGTGCTCCCGCGCTTGCGCGTCCGGCTAACAAAGCGGGCGTGTTGCAGGCGCGGCGCACGCGGTCCTCGTAGACGCGCATGTAGCCATAGGTCATGGTGATGGCATCGATGTTAGGGTTGATGAACTCGCGCTGCCAGGCCATCGCGTCGGAGACGCTGTTGATGTAATCCCAGCGACCGGTGTTGAAGCCGACAAAGTGTTTGCCGAGGGCGGCGCGAATCTCCATCAACTGGAAGCACGCTTCGACCTGCTCGACGAGCACGTAGACCTTGATAGTCCCGTCCGCAAGGCCCAGGTGTTGTTCGAGGGCTGACAAGATGTCGTTCCACAGTGCTGCTTCTTCGGCGTTTTGAATCTTGGGCAGGTACAATACGACCGAGGAGCCGGCATCGCGCAGACGCCGCTGGTTATTGACGACGTAGAGCGTCGCGTCGACGATGGACGCGGAAAAACTGGCGCCGCCGGTGTGCCGCACGTGCCGGTCGTCCAGATGCAGGCCGCGGGCGCGAAAAATCTTGGTCGTGAAGTTGAGTTGCTTTTTCCAGTCGCTGATGGTCGGGCGGCCGAAAAAGCCCTGGGCCCATTTGTTCATCTCACTCGCCACCTGCTCGGCGACATGAAGGAAGACCGGATCGCGTTGAATGGCGAGCTTAAGGTTGCGCTGGTTGTCCAGGGACATGGTCGAGATCTGGCCGAGCGCGTCTTCGCCGTCGAACATCCAGCCGTCGGCGCCGGACAAGAGCGCATACGCGACATTGCGGATGCTGTTTTCAACCGGGGCGTTCGGCTTGGCGGCGGGACCGGTACCCTGGATCCACTGACGCTGGAGGTCTTTAGGAATCTCGGCGCCGATGAAGTTTCCGGCACGGGCGTCTTGCACTTTGATCTTGGTTCGCGCGATGGTGGCCTGTGGGTCGAGAAAGTCGATGCGCCGCTGGTTGCGAGCCCGTGCCGCGCGGCGCTCGATGCGCACCTTCATCAGGGCCTTGCGCTCGGCGTCAAGCGGAGCGAGCGCTTCGAGGGCCGCGATGGCTTCGGGTGTATAAACGTCGGCGTAGGCGATTTCGAGATTGGCGCGGATCTCCAACGTTCGGACTGGCATGAATCACCTCATTGTCTCACGCAAAGACGCAAAGTCGCAGAGAAGAATTGCCGTAACGGCTCAAATCGACTGGTTTGAATCTTCCTTTGCGCCTTTGCGTCTTTGCGTGAGGCTTTAGTTTAATAAATCAGTGGCAGACGACAGCAATCCTCTTTCCTGGACAATCTATGAATTCCACGTTGATGAACCTGTGGTCACCAAAGTTCGCGTCGCAACCGGCGGTTTTCATTCCTGATGGCCCCGACGTAACTTATGGGCAACTGCAAAACCAAATCGAAATAGTGACTGCGGCCCTGCGCGCGGGAGGCGTTCAGGCCGGGGAGCCGATTGGCATTGTATTGCCCAACAACCTGGAGTTCCTCGTCGCTTTCCTGGGCACGACCTGGGCGCGCGCCGTCGCCGCCCCGCTCAATCCCGGATACAAGGTCGAGGAATTTCGCTTCTATCTGGAAGACGCCGGCGCCAAGGCAGTCATCGTTGGACCGGGCGATCATCCCGCGCGCGAAGCCGCGCGCCAGTTGCAGATGCCGATCTGGGAATGCGGCCTCGATGCGCAGGGCCGGGTTTTTGTGCGACAGGAGTCCGTAGGCCATGGTCGGACGTCCGTCGCGGCGAACGAAGTGCCACGGACCACCGACGTCGCCCTCTTCCTGCACACGAGCGGTACCACCAGCAGGCCGAAAGGCGTGCCGCTCACGCATGGCAATCTGATGGCGTCGATCGCCAACATCGCGGCCACGTATCAGCTCACGCCAAGCGACCGAAGCCTGATTGCGATGCCGCTCTTCCACGTGCATGGCCTGATCGGCGCCACCCTGTCGACGCTGCACACCGGAGGCGCCGTCGTGGTGCCCGCGAAATTCTCAGCCGGGACGTTTTGGCAAGTCGCGGCCAAGTACGACGTCACCTGGTACTCCGCAGTGCCGACCATTCATCAGATTCTCCTGGGCCGAGCCGATCAAGACAACGCCCCGCGCGGCGGCTTGCGTTTCATCCGCTCGTGCAGTTCAGCCCTGGCGCCGGCAGTGTTTCACCAACTGGAAGAACGCTTCGGCGCTCCGGTGCTGGAAGCGTACGGCATGACCGAGGCCGCCCATCAGATGGCGTCTAACCCGTTGCCGCCGGGGCCGCGCAAGCCGGGCTTCGTGGGGCAAGGGACCGGCGTCGGCATCGCCATTCTTGACGAGAAGGGCCAGGTTCTTCCGGCCGGCATGCAAGGGGAAGTTTGCATCCGGGGCACCAACGTCATGCACGGTTACCTCAATAACCCCGAAGCGAACGCGTCGTCCTTCTGTAACGGCTACTTTCGCACGGGCGATCAGGGCGTCCTCGACGAGAACGGCTACCTGATGCTGACGGGCCGACTCAAGGAGTTGATCAATCGCGGCGGCGAAAAGATCTCGCCGCTGGAGGTGGACGCCGCCTTGCTAGAACATCCCGCGGTAGCGGAGGCCGTCTCGTTCGCGGCGCCGGACGCCAAATACGGCGAGGAAGTCCACGCGGCCGTCGTGTTGAAAGGGACCGCGACCCCCGCGGAAATTCAGGCGTTCTGCGGGAAACGGCTGGCGGATTTCAAGGTGCCGAAAGTAATTCACATCACCCAGGCGGTGCCGCGGACGGCAACGGGGAAGATACAACGGCGACACGTGGCGGCGCATTTCCTTAAGAATGCGTAGCCGTGGCCTTGCGCCGGCGGGTTTGCTGCCAGCGCGTCGCAGGCCATGATAGTCTTGTACCTGTCCGTCAGCCCTGTGCACCAACGCCGTGAAGGATTTTCCCCAGCAATTTGTCAGGTCTTTACGCCGAAGGCGTTGAATCCCAAAGCCCAGGGTTCGATGTACTCATCGAACCCCGGGTATCGAGAAGTCCGATGGTCTACCCCGCAGGGGTCGCATCAGGTCGAATTACCCGCGTAGGGCACACGCTTGATGCAACCCCTGCGGGGTAGAATTCCCAATCTCCCCGTCTGACCCAGGGTTCGATGAGTACATCGAACCCTGGGCTTTGGGATTCAACGCCTTTGGCGTAAAGACCTGCAAATTTGCTGGAAAAATCCTTCACGGCGTTGCCTGTGCATGCGAAATGCTTGCGCAATGGAGCAGTTCCGGACGCCACATGCCGACGCGGGTCCGGCGCAGGAACACGTCCGCTGGATGGATCGCCATCTCCTCCGCACGCTGATAGCGTTCTTCGCCGAGAAGGTCCGGCTCATCCGGGTGCACACGCTCGAAACCGCCGGTAACCTGGGCGATCGACTTCGCCACCTCTTGCGCCTGATCGCCGTGCCGATGCAGCAGATGCGCCGCGGCATCGGCGGGGATCGGATAGTCGTACTGAAGCTTCGCCAGCGTCGCCGCGAAGAAGCGTGGCCACGGCGTCGTCGGTGTGCCGATTAGCGGCAAGTCGCGCGTGCGGCAGCGGCGCGTTATGCGGAGTCGTTGGCCGAGGAGGTCCACAATCGTTTCCGCCATCTGACGAAAAGTCGTGTATTTGCCCCCCAGCGCCGTCACGAGACCGGACGCGGATTCGTGCAAGCGAAATTCGCGCGTCAGGGACGACGGTTCGCCGGGACGCGAGCGCATCAAGGGGCGCAATCCCGCGAACGTGCCCATCACGTCTTCTGTTGTCAGCGGCGGCTCAAAGTGATGATTGTAGCCGTCCAGCAGATAGCCGATTTCTTCGGCCGAGACGCTCAGCGCGTCGGGCGTCGCTTGAGGAAATGTGTCGGTCGTGCCGATGAGGGTCTTGCCGAGCCAGGGGATGACGAAGAAGACGCGTCCATCGCGCGGGTGCAGAAGCAGATACGCCAGGCGATGGCCCAAATCCGCGGCGATCAAGTGGACCCCCTTGGTCGGCTGCAGATGCGTTTCACCTGTGTCTCCCGCCAAGCGGCACAACGCGTCCGCCCAGGGCCCGGCGGCGTTCAGGACGGCGCGGCTGCGAATCAGAAAACGTTTTTCGCCGACGCGATCCCGCGCCCACACGCCGACGATGCGTCCGCGCTCTAGCTCGAAATCCACCGCTTCGACGTAGTTGGCGAGCACCGCGCCGTGCCGCGCCGCCGTCCGCAACACGGTGATGCAAAGCCGTGCGTCATCCATCAGGGCGTCGTGATACATCGCGCCGCCGAGCAAACCGTCCTGACGAAGCGAGGGCAACGAGGCACGCATTCGCTCACGGGACAATCGTCGGCTGCGGGCGATGTTCTCGGCGCCGGCGAGCATATCGTAAAGCATCAGGCCGAGCCGCCATTTCCACGGTCTGACGCGCTGGCCACGGTAGAACGGCAACAAGAACGGCAGCGGCGCGACCAGATGCGGCGCATTGCGCAGAAGTCGGCCGCGCTCGACGAGCGCCTCGTGGACTAGAGAAAGGTGTCCATATTCGAGATAGCGCAACCCGCCGTGAACGAGTTTCGACGATGCGCTCGACGTGCCGGCGGCAAAATCTCCCTTGTCGATCAAGGCGACGCGCCAGCCACGCGTTGCCGCATCGAGAGCGACGCCCGCCCCGGTGATGCCGCCGCCGATGACGCACAGATCGAAGGTCCCCTTCGTGAACGCGTCGAGGTGGCGTTGCATGGTGCTTCCCTGCCGCGACGTTATCGCAGGCTCTTGAACGCCAATCGCTTGCTCGCCGCCGCCGCGCTGATGTCGAGCGTGCCCAGACACGCCTCGACCATTTTCTTGTGTCCATCCATGTTCGCGAGGCGGGCCGCACGTTGGAAGACGACGGCCACTTGCCTTCCCGCGTTCTCGTGAACATACAATTCGAACGTGAACGGCGCCGGGACCTTGGCTGAACCTCCTCCGAGGTTTTCATATTGGGCAAAGTCATAGGCGAGCGTCGTCGCCGTGTCGGGATACGGCGTCAGCCCGGCGAATTCGAGCTGTGCCTTCGACCGCTCCGTCAGCGAAACGTGAATCGCGTACTCCTTGAAGCAGAAATCCGCAAGGGCCGCCTTGATTCGCGTGCGGAATGTCGACGAAAGATACATGTGTTTGCCTGGGTCCTCACCTTTCTTCACCTCCATTGCCGCTGCGACAAAGATATTCATGCCCGCGTCCTCGAGCTTGTAACGGACGCGCGGAAAGTCCTTGGCGGAGGTTGGCTTCTCCTTGCCTGGTACATACCCTTTCGGCAGCCGCAGGAAGACGGGGAAAGGCCAGGCGGGCTGCGTCTCGGGCTTGCCCGCCTTGATCGGCGTGACCGGTATGTCGATCGGGTCGTCCAGCAAGAGATTGTACTCGTCAAACTCGGCGATGCGCGCACGCTGGACATCCATGCGCTTCTCGTAGTCGGGCAGGCCGCAGCCGCACGCGCACGACAAAAGCATGAAGAGAATCTGCCCATGCCAAGGTGTCAGGAGTTTCCTCATGTCGATCATCATATGTCACGAGATTCCCTTGGCTTGCCGGCTCATCTCGACGCCGCGCGTTGTGACGAAGTACTTGGCGATCATGTTGGGCTTCTCGCATGAAGGGAGCGTGTCCTGACGGCGCACGTAGCGGAGGAATTGCTTGGTTACCTGGGCGAAGTGGGCTTCATGGCCGACACGGTAGCTCGGCGGAATCGACAGCCGAAGGTGGGTGCCGAGATCGACGACGCCGACGCCAGGATACTCGGCCTGGAGCGATTCCAGCTTGCGATCGAGTGCCCGCCGGACGAGTGGATACTCTATCGTCTGGTTGGGGATCACGTACAACTCAGGCAGGAATTTTTCGTCTCGGCCTTGACGCACTTCGACACGGGAGCGCGTACCACGGAAGACCGCCAGATGCGTGTCGCCGCCGCCGGCCTCAGCCTCGAAATCCCAGATCACGTCGAGCTTTACATGGGCGCCGCGCACGCTGTAATTGACGCGCGTGTTGCAGAAGTAATTCAGGGCATCACCTTGAAGTGCCGCGTGCAGGGATACGGGATATTCCGTATCGCCGGTGATCTGCTGATAGGCGTTCTTGGCGACCACGGTCGGCCAACGCTCGGCGGACAGCACGCAGGCGTCGCGGCTCACGTCGAGCGCTTCCAGCGGGTGCAACATCCATTGGACCAGATCGACGAGGTGCGTGCCGACGTCGCTCAGCGCCTCGCCCTGCTGATGCACGTCGAAGAACCACGCCGGCCGACGCAAAGGCGCGCCCGCGACTGTCTTCTTCAAGTAATGTACGCTTTCCATGAAGACGCCCGGCTCCTCGGGAGAACCGGGGACGAGCGTGCCAAACGTCGGCTCGTCCTGCACCAGTTCGCGCTGCAAGAGCGACGTGATCTCGTAACGCTCCGTCATGATGTCGTAGGCGATGAGACCGCGTTCGTCGGCGCGGTCCAACGCCTTGCGCAGCTTGGGCAGGTCTTCTGGAACGAGAATCCACGGCTTGTCGGCGAGGACGTTCATGCCCGCGTCGAGAGCGGTGAGAATGGCATCGATCTTCTGCGCATTGCGCCCCGCGAGGACGACGACGTTGCCGGGTTTCTCTTTTGCCATCCGCTCCAGATAATCTTCGCAGGCATGGACTTCGAGCTGCCAACGAGTCGGCGCGCTGCTGCGCGCGTTGAAGCCGGCGAGACGGCCCAGGTGCGCGAGCAAATCTGGCCCTAGCGGCGCGTATACGTGGACCCTGGGATCGACGTGCTCGTACATTTCCTTCTGCACGAGCGCGGCGTGAAAGTGGCCTGGATTGAGCGTGATGAAGCGGATCTCTTGCATCGGATTTCCCATGAAAACGATCGGCGATTAGCGTTCGCAATGTCACGTTACGCAAACGCTGTCGGCGCCAGCAGCATGTCGAGTTGCTTGCGCACAAGATGGAAGCCGGCGTCGTCCAGCACCGGCGTTGAACCAGCGATGCCAAGCGGCCGCTCCAATTCGACCCAGCTCTTGCAGCCTTCGTATGCGGGGAGTTGCACAATCTCATGCGCGACCGGAGCGCGATGCACGCGCACCACCATCAAATACAAACCAGGCTCGCGATAATGGAAGCGTTGCCGGATCGTCTCCTCCGACCAGCAATGCAGGTGCGACAGAAGCAAGACCGGCAACTCATCGCGAATGCGGTAGATCGTGGCAACCTCCGCCCAGTGCTGGAAGCACACCTTGCCTGCCGGCGGGCGATGGGCCTCGGCCTCCTCCAAGAGGGGCAAAGCGTCTTCCTGAATGCCGGCGTTCTGCTGGTGCGTGAAGGTAGGATAGAGCCAGAAGCGTGTCTGATCCACCGTGAACGTCCCGGCATTTTCTTCGATGCCGCCCTTGCGCAAGATGAGCGACTGTCGGCCTTGCGCAAGTGCTTCACAGATGACGGCCCATTCCTTGAAGGCGTGTTGCAAGCGCATGTTGTTCCTCGTGCCTGTCACCATTGTTCGCTGCGCAACGCGCGCAGCATCAAATCGTTCACCGCCTGGCGCGGATTCTTGCCCTCATGACAGACGCGATACACCTCGGTCATGATCGGCATGTTAATCCCCATCTGCTGCGACTTCTCGAAGACGCTGCGTGCCGTGAAGACGCCTTCCGCTACCATGGGCATGCTCGCCTGGATGTCGGCGAGCTTCTCGCCTTTACCGAGCCGTTCGCCGACGGCGCGATTGCGACCATGTCGGCTGATGCAGGTGGTGACGAGATCCCCCATGCCCGCGAGGCCCCAAAACGTCTGCGCGTCCGCTCCCAGCGCGACGCCGAAGCGCGCCATCTCGGCGAGGCCTCGCGTCAGAATGGCGGACTTCGAGTTGTCGCCGAGTCCTAGCCCATCGTTGATGCCCGCCGCGATGCCAATGACATTCTTGAGCGCGCCGGCCAATTCGACGCCGAGCAGATCAAGATTGGTGTAGACGCGGAGACGGTCGTTCGAGAAACTCGCCTGCACGCTTTGTGCCAAGGCGAGATCCCGACTTGCCGCCACGAGCGTCGTCGGCATGCCGCGTGCGACCTCTTCAGCATGGCTAGGCCCGCTCAACACGCCAACCGAACGCGGGCCCAGCACCTCCAGCGCGATCTGGGTCGGCCGGCAGAATGTGTGAATCTCCAGTCCCTTCACGAGACTGAGCAGCGGCTTGTCCTTTGGAACTGCCGTCGCGATTCGAGTGAGCGTCGTACGCAAATACGCCGTCGGGACGCCCGCGATCAGCAGATCGACGCCATCGAGTGCGCGTTGAATGTCCGTCGTCAGGAGAATGGCCTGTGGAATCGCCACGCCGGGCAGGAGCCGTACGTTCTCACGCCGGGCGTGCCAATCCGCATGTTCGGGCCGGGCACTCCAGAGCGTAACACGATGCTCAGGATTCTGCGCAAGCAAGATCGCCGTGGCCGTGCCCCAGGCGCCGGATCCAAGAACCGTGTAACGTGTCGGCATGACTCCAGCCTCCTGATCCCTGACTGCCGATTCCTGCCTTCTACCCAGCTTCCCCACCCATTATAGACCGCAGGCTTTATCGCCCCAATCCGCGAAATCGGCGTTTTCGGAAAAACATCCAAGTTCCCCCTGCCGACAGCCGATGGAAAAGGTGCAGGGAAGTATCGCATCCCTCTCATCCAGGTATAGGCGACGGACCACCGTCGCGGATGATTGGCAAGACGCCCCTACAGGGAGGTTACCGCATGGCCGCGCAACTTCGTCTTTACGCCTCGCCCCATGAAACCGAAGAAGTTGATTTGCAACCCCCCTCGGTCAATATTCGTCTCGGCGATCTTTTGCCGTTGCTCGCGTTCGCGAAAAGAAACAATTACCTTTGGCTGCAAGATTTCCTCGAAGACGAGGTCACCGTCACGCCCGATCTCTACGACGTGATCCGCTCGTTCTGCGAACAGCGCGGCCGCTCCGCATGATTTGCCGCTTGCGCCTACGCGCTCGAAGGGCGCCTTGCGAGCGCTTTGCCGCCAGCGACTAGACACATTTCCCGCTTGTCATCTCTTCTTCCGTCCTGCAAGATAGCCTCACATGAGATTTCCTTGGGCTTCTACGCAGGATCCATCATGGGCAAACGACTGAAGGAAGCGCTCGCGCAGAACAAACTCGTGCGCGTCTTCGGACTCGGTCAGCTCTGTGACCCGAAGATCGTCGAGATCATCGGCCAGCACGGCGGCTACGACGCAGTCTGGCTCGATCAGGAACACGCCGGCCTCTCGATCGCGCAGATCGAGCACGCCAGCCGCGCGGCGCGGGCGGTCGGCATCGATTCGTTCGTCCGTCTTGCCCCCACTGATTACGCCACCGTCATGCGGCCTCTCGAAGCTGGCGCCGGCGGCATCATGGCCGCCCAGGTCAAGAACGCCCAGCAGGCCGAAGACGTCATGCAGTGGTGCAAGTTTTATCCGCGCGGCATGCGCGGCGTCAACGGCTCCGGCGTCGATGGCCGATTCGCGACCCTGCCGATGCCCGACTACATGAAGCGCGCCAACGACGAGACGTTCGTCGCCATCCAGATCGAGCACATCGGCGCCGTCGAGGATGTCGAGAAGATCGCCGCCCTCAAGGACGTGGACGTTCTCTTCATCGGCCCTGCCGACCTCGGGCAATCGATGGGCATCGTCGGCGATTGGGAGCACCCCAAAATCTGGCACGCCATCGAACGCGTTGCCAAGGCGGCCAAGTCGAACGGCATCCACTGGGCAATATTGCCACGCAACTTTCCCTATGCGAAGCGCTGCGTCGAGCTCGGCTGCAAGATGCTCTCCGTCGGCCTCGATGTATGGGCCGTGCAGCGCGGCTTGAAGGCGTTTCTGACGGAGTTCGAATCTCTCACATGATTCGATTTGGCATGTATTCGTTAAGCGTTCGCGCGGCGCCGCCGCGAATTGAAAACCGAATCCAGGAACGAATAACATGATCGATCCAACTATCACTTGCCCCAGTTGCAAAACGGAAATCAAACTCACGGAGTCGCTGGCTGCGCCATTGATCGAGTCCACCCGACGGCAGTACGAACTGCAAATCGCGCAGAAAGAAGAAGCCATCGCAAGCCGGGAAGCGGCGATTCGACAAGACCAGGCCGCGATAACGAAAGCAAGAGAGACCCTCGAAGAACAAGTCGCCGAGAAGCTCAAGTCCGAACGCAAAGGCATTGCCGCTGACGAGGCCAGGAAGGCGAGGGTTCTCCTTGCCAATGACCTCGAGCAAAAAGCCCAAGAACTGATCGAGCTTCTTCAGTGCGCACATGTATGACCGCATCGACGACATGGGGGCGTTTCATACGAAGTGGGAGGAGTTACCTAGAAGGAAGAACGCCGCAATACTTCCGGCTTGCCGAGGTCGATGACTTTGGCCCCATCGATGGCGAACCATTCCGGATGACAGGTGAAGACAAATATTTGCAGCGGTCCGGCAGCCGGGTTTGCAACGGCGTCCCCCAGCGCGGCGCTGCGGAGTACGGCGCGCATCTGATGCAGGCGCACGACATCGCTGTGTGTCAGCGGATCGTCGAGCATTGCAACGACGGGTTCAGCGGCTTTCGACAATGTTGCACCCAGGGCTAGTCGCACCATAAGGGCCATCTGCTCGATAGTACCCGTTGATTCCTCACCGAATGCCAATTCCGAGGCGCCATCCTGCGCGAGGAGGGCATCAGGCAAGAATTGATCGTTGAAACGGATCGATCGATAGCCGCCGATGTTGAGGAGACGCATCCAGCGCAGGACGCGGTCGTGGATCGGCCCCATGACAGTGCCGAGTTGTTTCTCGCGACTCTCCTCGAAAAGCGCGTAGAGGCGATCAAACGCTTCACCTTCAAGCGTTTCGCGTTCGGTCCGAAGGGCTAATTCCTCGACCCGCGCGGCTGCGGCGGCGCGTTTCTGGTGCAAGCCCTCGGAGCGGCGCAGTTCGCCTTTATGCTGGTTAAGCTCCCGCTCGGCCTCGCGCAGTTGATCGTCGATGGCTTTTCTGGCATCCTTGGCCGAATCGAGCCGGTCCTTGACCGTTTGCTCGCTTTCGCTGAGCTGTGCCGCATCGAGTTCGTCCTTGGTATTCGCCAAGGCCGTCTCGGCGTCGCAGACTTCCTGTTCGATTTGCTCAGCTGTCAGAAGGCGATCGAGCTCGCCGCGCAGGACGACCGACGTTGCCGCGAGGGCCGCCGTCCGCTCCTTCGCAGCCGCTTCTTGCTGGCGCAGCCCCAAAGTTTCATCGCGATTTCGGCCCTTGGGGTCCTTCCGCGTGGAGTCGGCGCTGGGGGTGACGTCGATTTCACGTTCGAGCTGCTCGATTTTCTTCTCGGCGGTTACAATGGCTACAAGATTCACGTCGCTCTCGCTCTTCAATCCTTCGTCAAGACGCTTCAGGTCCTGAGCGGTGGATGGAAGATCCATGCCCGCCGTGACGGGTTGGAAAGCCACATCGCCGGCGAGCAGCAGGTTTTCCAGGCGAGCGACCTCTTGCCGCAGATGATCGACGCCCTTCGGGGCAAGGCGACTGACCTCTTCCGTCAGACGTTGAACCTCGGGATCACGCGCCAGCTGGTCAGCGAAAAGCCCGCGCAAGCGATCGAGTGCTGTCGGATCGCCGGCAGGAATCCCGAAGGGCGCAATCGTGTCGGAAAAACTCCGATCCAGAATCTGGAGTTCAGCTTCGATCTCATCAAGACTGCGTGCATCGGAGCCGCGCGAAAGCTCCAGCCGTCCCCAGCCGGGGAGGGTAATCTCGGCATTGCGGCGTATCGGCCGTTCTATGGCCGGACCATCCGCCGTGGACGCGGGTTGCTCCGGCGCCGCGCTATCGATCACCAGGAGGGGCGGCGCGGCACCAGCGTCTGGAGAAAGCCGCAGCGTGATGGCGGCCGCATCGAGGTCGGCGCGAAGGCCAGCCGCCGTCGTGCGATTCTTCGTGAGGGCACGAAGCTTTCCCGCGTCGGGCGCAGGATTTTCCCGCGCCTGCCGCTGCAACGTATCCAGATCGCGCGTGAGTTCTTCAGCGCGCCGAAGGTTCCCTCGCGCCGATTCGACCTGCTCTGTCAAGTTCAGGCGTTCGATGCGGACGCTGACTTCGTCGCGCATGATTTGCCGAGCGCGCTGGACCCCGCTATTTTTTTGAAGTTCCTGCCGATGTGCGCGCAACTCCTGTTCGGCGAGTCCGAGCAATCGGGTTTTCTCTTCGGCGTCTTGTCTTGCGGATCCGGCCGTGCGCTCCGCTTCCTGAGTTCGCGCCTCCGTGTCGGCGCGAGTTTGCCGGCGATCCAACGCCTTGTCGAGTTCTTTCTGGGCAGTTGCGACACGCTCGCCGGCGTTCCGATGCGCCTCTAGCCGCTTGAGGCAACGCTCATATTCTCCCTGCAGTTCGTTGCATAGGCAGTTACTCGCCTGCAAGTTCTGGCGCAAGCCGCGCGCCAAGACTTCGAGGTAGGTCGAACGCTGCGTCATGGTTTCAAAATCGCGGAACTCGGTCTCGATCTTGGTCAGGTCCGTTCTGCTCTGTTCCAGGGCGGCGAGCGCCTTGCCGAGGGAACAATCGTTTTTCAGCTTGGGCTTCTCGCCCGGCTTGCTGCGGGCGCCGAACCAGCGCGACCATTCGGTTTTGACGCGGCCAAGAAATCGATCGTCCAGCGGCGTCTGCAAGATGCCGAGAATGCCGCGCAGTTGGGACTGCACGTCAGAATCGAATGCCTTGGGATCCGGCAGATGAAACTCCGCTTGCGTGAGCCAAAGCAATTGCTGCAGGCCCGCGTCTGACCTTTTGCCGCCGATCAGCGCGAGCGTCTGATCATGAGCGTCGGCAGCGGTTGCTTGCTCCGTTTTCCACGTCCCCATGGGTGTTCGGCTTTCGAGCTTGCTTTCCATGCTGCCGAACTGCTTGGTGATGCGCCAGGACGCGCCTTGGACGCGAAACGTGACGCTGACTTTGGATTTTTCGCCGCTGTTTTTCGGGAACCAGCGTTTCAGATCTCGTTTGGCGGAGGTTGCCGGGTAGTCCATCAGAGCGGCGCGCAAGGCCGCGAGGATGCTGCTCTTGCCCGTGCCGTTCGGTCCGTGCAGGACGATGACGCCGGTCGGCGGCAGGTCGCTGATCGAGACGTGCTTGATGCACGACCAGTTCTCGATCTCGAAGCCTTCGAGAATCATGCTTGCTCCTCCCAGGCAATGCGATAGAGGAGCTTGAGCGCATGATCGGCGACGCGCTTGACCTTCACGTCGGACGGTTGCGCCTCTTCTTTGAGGCGGCCCAACACGCGCGCCAACACGCCGTCGCCCACGATCGCTCCAAGCTGCTGGTCATTCGGCTCCACCAGCAGCATGTCCGTCAGCATCTGCGATCCCAGGCAGTAGCGGCTGCACACGATGTCGCGGAGATCGGTCTCGACGCGGCCGTGCCGCTCGGGATCGACGACGCCCGATAACTTCAACCGCAAGACCGTAAGCGCGCGATCCTCTCGGGACGCATACTCCGAGATGATTTCGCCGATCGGCTGTGCCGTCAGGTTGCGCTCGTCCGCGCGCCAGCGGAGGCGGCCGATTTCGATGGTCTCGATCATCGGCGGCGCCCCGGCGGCATCGATGGTCACGAGTTGGGCAGTTCCGTGGCCGTCGTCCTGGAAGCGCTCGGCGTCGCCGTCTGCGGAGTACGAGGTCCAGCCCGTGGAGAGTCCCGCCGCCGAACCGGGGAAGCGCATCGGCTCGTGCGTGCCGCTATAGGCCGTTCGTTCTCCGCCGTCCGCGGACTTGTGCCGCAACGACTTGTGCCAGTGCCCCAACGCCAAGTAGTCCAGGCCATAGTGATCCGCGGCATCCTTGCGAATGAGATGGTCGTCCTCGGGCAAGGTGGGCATGATCGCCAGACTGCCGTGCGCCAGGCCGATGCGGATGGTGTCATCGCCGGCGGCGCGCGGGTGGTTCGCAATCCACGCGGTCGGATCGTCGATCGAATTTCGATGTCGGAGGGGACAGGGGAAAATCACGACGGGCAAGTCTGGCACGGCGATCGGGGCGGCTTCGCGCAACAAGCGGACGTTCCTGGTCGGTTGATCGCGCGTCCACGGATCGCGATCCCAGACGCCGCCAGGAGTCAGGGGATCGTGATTTCCCGGAATGATGTAGACCGGGCACGGCATCGTCTTGCCTTCGAACAATGTGAATGCACGCTCGGCGACGGTACGCGAGACGGTGTGATCATCGAAAAGATCGCCCGCAACGAGCACGAAGTCCACGCGATGTTCGGCGGCCTTGGCGCGAAGATTCTCGATCGCCTCGAAGCGGGCCTCGCCGAGGCGCTTGCAGGCGGCCTCGTCGAAGCGCGTAATGCGAAGGCCCAGGTGGAGATCGGCGGCATGCAGAAAGCGCATGAGAAGTGTCCCGGCCGCAGGGAAAGAAAAACGCCTCGGGTTATTATACCCGAAGCGTCGCGATTGTTCAAATTGGTTCAACACCCGTGCAGGCACTTTCGTCGCCTGCGGGCTTTACTGGTTACTTCTTCTTCTCTTCTTGCTTCATCGGCGGCTGGGCATCCGGCGGCAACAGCGAACGCAGGAGCGTGTTGTTGGTGCCGTTGTAGAGTCGGGCGATGCCGTCCTCGCCGCCGGTCGCGACCAGCGCTCCGTCGAGGCTGGCGCCGACCGCGTAGAGGTAGTCGGTGCCTCCCGCGAAGTTGCCGGTGTTGGCGCCGGTGGTGGCGTTGAAACGCTTGACCAGGTTGTCGCCGCCGGCGGTCAGGAACAGGCTCGATTTGCCGACAAAGAGCAGGCGCGTCACTTGTTTGCCGTGGGCGTTGACGGTGCGGGCTTGTTCACCCTTTTCAAAGTCCCAAACCTTCACGGTGTTGTCGGCCCCCGCCGAGGCGAGCAGTTTGCCGTCGGCGGACCAGCCCACGTCGAGGACGTGATGCGTGTGGCCCTCGAAGGACTTCACGAACTTGCCGTCGGCAAGATTCCAGACCTTGATGAACTTGTCGGCCGAGCAGGTCGCGATCATCTTCATCGCGATCGTCTTCAGCTTGGGCGGATCCTTGACCTTGGGATCGGGGGTCGGTTGGCCCGGCAGCGGAACGTCGACGAGCGGACTGAATGCGAGGCCATAAACCGTATCGGAATGGCCGTTCTTGAGATTGAAAACCATCTTCCAGGTGCCGACTTCGAAGACCTTGACTTCGCCGTCAACGGTGGAAGCGCCGCCGGCGACGCCGACGAGCGTGCCATCCAAATTGAAGGAGATGGCGACCACTTTATCCGCGAAGCCGGTGATCTTGTGTTTCAGTTCGCCGGTGAGCGCGTCCCACATGAAGACTTCCTGGAAGCTTCCGGAGATGAGGTGCTTGCCGTCCGGCGACCAGGCCATCGATTCGACGATGGAGACGTGGGCGGCCTTGACCTCTTTGCCGTCGAAGGTCTTGAGGCCGGGAGCGATGAAGGAGCGAACGTACGTGCCCGAGCCGGCGTCGTAGACGTGGATCTGGTTGCTGCGGCTGGCAGCGATCATCGTCTTGTCGGGGCTAACAGCGACGGCACGCGTGACTTTCACATTCTTCGGCGGCGTGGTCACGTTCGGCGGCGGGACCTCGCGAACCTTGTTCGGCGCTTTGGCGCCCGAATCGATCCACAGCTTGATGATGGCCAGCTCTTCCGCCGTGCAGGGTTCGTCACCCTTGGGCGGCATCGGCCGAGGGCGCATTTGCGTGCTGCCGGTGCGTGCCATCGCCTTATAGAGGATGCTTTCGTCCCCCTTGCCCGGCTTGACGGAGTCGCCGCTCTTGCCGCCCTTGATGAGCGCTTCGTAGCTACTCAAGTCGAGCTTGCCTTCCTTGACGTTGCCTGAATGGCAAACCGTGCAACGCTTGTAGAAGACCGGCTCGACGTGTTTTTCATACGTGACCGGCTCCTTCAACTCGACCTTGATGACCTTGATCGGGCCGACTTCCTTGGCGCCGGCCGAGGCGAACACGGGCAGGACACCGAGACAGACGAGACTGAGGATGGAACGCATCGCGGACTCCGTGGAATGATGTTTAGCTGCGGTTCGGAGAACCGCGCGGATCTACGATCCGCGGCTAAACGTGGACTACTTTGCGACATTCACATTGATTTTGATCTCATGCACCAACGGCACGTTGCCGTTGACGATTGCCGTCGCGCGGACCGTGAGGTTCGCCAGCGCGGCAGGGGGTGTGCCGGGCAAAACGCGGAGAATCATCTTCGCCTCGTTCTGGCCCGGCGCGATGGTGATGTTATCCGCCGCTACCCCCTTGACATTCGGCGGCAACACCAGCTCGACCTTGAACGCATCGCTGTAACCATTTTGACGCACGACGCGCACTGCGATCGTCGCGTTGGCGTCGGTCTTGATCGTGGGATTCGCGTTATCCACTGACAGGATCGCGACTTGCTTGGGCAGAACCGTAGTGACATTGATCTTGATCTCGTGCACCAACGGAACATTGCCGTTGACGATTGCCGTCGCGCGGACCGTGAGGTTTTGCAGGGCGCCAGGGGGCGTGCCGAGCGGAACGCGGAGGACCATCTTTGCCTCATTCTGGCCCGATCCGATGGTGATGTTCTCCGCCGCTACCCCCTTGACATTCGGCGGCAACACCAGCTCGACCTTGAACGGATCGGCAAAATCGTACTGCCGGGCGACCTTAACCACGATCGTCGCATCCGCGCCGGTCGTGATCGTTGCATTCGCGTTGTCTACCGACAACGTGGCGACCTGCTTGGGCAGGATCGTCAATTCGACCGGCGTCGAAATCAACAGCGTATTGACGGGCTTCGCTTTCGCATTCGGCTGGATGGTCGCGAAGCCGCGGAACGTCAGGTTGTACTTGCCCGGGGGCACGTTGGCGGCGACCGTGACGACGGCGTTGACATCGTCTTTGCCCGGCGCGAAGGTCAGGTTCGCGAACGTCAGGCCGGCTGGCAACTCCCCCGCCACGGGCTGGACCTGGAGGTTCGCCTTGAACTCCGGGAAGCTGCGCGTCAGCTTGAGCGGGATGTCGATCTTGTCGCCCAGCGAGACAATCACCTTGTCCTTGGTCGGCACGAGCTTGCCCGGCGCTTTGTCACGGATCGCCAGCACCAGCTCGCGATCGAGGCGCGTGATGGTCGGAATGTTCTGCTGGATCTGCACGCCCCAGGTGACCGTGGCGGCGCGTGCTTCGTGGACGATCTTCTTGCCGTCAACGATCGCCGTGCCCGTGACCTTGACGGCCCCGGTGAACTCGGCCGCGTTGTCCGTGGCGATGACGACGAGTTGTGTCATCCTCAGGTTCGCGGCCAAAACTTGCGGCGGGCAAGTGACGCCGGCGGGGAGGCCTTCCATCGTCAAAAGGATATCTCCCTTGAAGCCATCCGTTCGGTAAGCGTAGACGGTGTAATGATGCGAGCCCCCTTGCCAGAGCCGGCAGGAATCCGGCCGAGTCTCATCGGGGGGCATTACGAGCAGGCGGAAATCGGGCTTCTCGACACTGATGCGGACACGATAGACGTGCGTCGGGTCGGCGTGATTGTCGCCGGTGTGGCTCGCGAGCATCAGTTGATATTTGCCGTCCGCCGGGGCGACGAAGCGATACGGGGCCGGATCGCGATTGTTGGCGGTGTAGAATCGCAGGCTCAGGCTGTCAGCATTGTCGTCTTGGAGCGTGATGTCGGCCTTGGTCTCCGGATTGCGCAGAATGAACCACATGTCCGTCGGGGCGCCGAGGCGATGGCTCTGCACGTCGATGATGTAGGCGTCCCCCTTCTTGGCGTCGAAAACAAACCAATCGCGATCGCGCGGCTTGTCGATGCGCCCGCCGATCTCACATGGGACCGGCACGGCCTGCGCCTTGTCCGCGGTGTCGTTGGCGTCGTTCTCCACGATCACCGGCGCCTTCGCGAAGAACAGCGGGGCCGGATTGGATACGCCGGTCGGACCATTCAAGCGATACTCGAATCCGTCCAGCGTGCCCATCAGCGGAGTGATGTGCCCCGTGAACTTGAGCTGATTGATCGACGCCGGATCGCCCGGCGCGTTTACGCTCACGGTCAGCTTTTCCAGCACGTGGCCGTTTACGACCGAGGTCGGGTCGAGCTTGCCTCCCGGCAGGTTTCGGCCAAAGAGCGTGATCTGCGTCGCCTTGCCCGGCTCGACAATCGCCGGAAAGACGGCGTCAATTTGCGGCCCGGTCGAGATGTTGAGACGATAGAAATAGTCCGCATTGGCGACGGTGTAGGTAAATTTGTTGAGCCGGACGAGATAGTCGGCGTCCTCGGGAAGAATGACATCGACGAGACCATCCTGTCCAGGATATGGCCGATAGCTCGCCAGATCGCGGCCAACGCCGAGGACGCGGATTTCGGGATCGAGTCGGCTGTCGATGCTCGCGGTCAAACACGAGATCACCACGCGCTGGCCCTTCTTGCCTGTGAAGCTGAAGTAATCGACATCGGTCCCAGCCGTGATCGTGCCGGTGACGGTCGTGCCGATGTCGACTTTCTGCGCTTGCTCGACGTCGTTGTTCGGCTCCTTCTCGATGACTTCATTGAGATTGCCGACGACGAACCGGCGCGGGTTGCTAACGCCGTGCTTGTTGACGAAACGTACGTCGTGAAAACCGAGCGGCACATCCTGGGCGATGGTGACGGTGAACTTGGTGATCGGCGGCCGCGGCGCAGTCTTTTTGGGATCTTTCGGGTCAGGCTTCGGTTCGGGCGGGACGATCGGCATCGCCTTGATGCCGGGGTGACTGAAGAGCAAGGCATCCGGGTCTTCGAGTTCGGTGCCCGTAAACGTAACTTCGAGCGTCGTACCGATCTTGCCGCCGCATGGCGTTAGCAAGGTCAAGCGAGGGACCGGCCATTGATGCCCGTTGACGATCTGCGCTTGACCGACGGAGGCGGCCAACAGTGCCAGGACGCATGCGAAACCGCAGCGGGAAGCAAATCGAACCAACATGCTCATTACTCCTCAAAGATGTCTGCGCGGCGGATAACAATCGTTAATTTGAATGCGAGGGACGAAGCACGCGGGGGGAAATTCATCAGCCGTGGGGTAGGGTCGCAAGGTTTTGGGGCGCTGCGACACAGTCCTATGCTAATCGCGATGGGCGTCACGGTCAAGCAACTTCCGCGGAATTTATTGTTCACGAGCCGCTCGCCCCAGGGATCGCCGCGTGAGGAGTGCGAACCCAACGCTCCCTTACGGTTGCGAATCGCCAGCGCCAACGTCAGATCAGGCATCAAAAAACCGTAGTCCGGCCAGCTGCGAGTACCCTGCGAAAACCGATGCCGCCGGAGCTACACAGTCACGCGGCCGCACGTCGCCTTGATCGCACCAGCCGCGCAGCAAAAAATTTCGAGATCTTTCCTTTTGACATCGGTGTTGGTTTATGCGACAAATCAATCACTTTTCCTTTTGTTGCCGATCGATCTGAGCTATATTCCATTTATCGGAATTTATAAGGGGTCGAAACATGAGGATGTTTTTGAAACGGCACGCGGGCTTCACGTTGATCGAATTGCTGGTGGTCATCGCGATCGTCGCCATTCTGATTGCGCTCCTGGTGCCGGCCGTGATGAAAGTGCGTGACGCGGCGGCACGCACGCAGTGCACGAATAACCTGAAGCAGATTGTGCTCGCGACGCATTCCCTTCATGATTACACCAAGTCGCTGCCGCCGCTGGTGGCGCCATCCTCGGGCGGCACAATCTCGTTTGCGGCAGAACCCTACAACGGCTTGGTCGGTTTCACCGTGTTCACGCACCTGCTTCCCTTTGTCGACCAGGGCGTACTCCACACGACCGCAAACGGCAGAGTCACCACCGCAGTTCCCGGAAGCCCAGGGGCTGGAACAGTCTACAGCACGCCGATCCCAGTGTACCAGTGCCCGGCCGAGGGGAGTTCGCCCCGCGGCATGGGCGCGACCACCAAAGGGGGCGCCGACAGATGGGCCATCGGCAGCTACGCCGCCAATTACTTCATCTTCGGTAACCCAGCCTCCCCCGTCAGCAATAACGCCCGCGAACAGGGCTGCGGCAATTTCAATTCTGTTTTCCTTGATGGGATGTCCAATACGATCGTGTTCACGGAACGCTACGGCACCTGCGGCAGTTCGGGAAATGTTGCGAACGTGGAAGGCAACCTCTGGAGCGATTCGAACTCCTATTGGCGGCCCGTGTTCTGCGTCAACCTGGTCAATCAGATCCCCACCGCGGCCGGTTACGCGGCCTGCAATAAGTTTCAGTACTTGCCCAACTTCGTCACTCAATGCGACTATAAATTCGCCCAGACCCCTCACTGGAACGGCATCCATGTCGGCATGGGTGACGGCTCGGTGCGCCTCGTGTCGCCTACCATAGCGGCCACGACCTGGGCACAGGCCTGCGACCCGCAAGATGGGTTTACGCCCATCCCCAACTAAGTGTTGAACTTCACGCGGTCAGGATTGAGTCATTCACTAGCCCGCAGCGCCAGCAAGGGATGTCCGTGATTGCCCTTGCTGGCGCTGC
>SYHD01000097.1 GCA_005799265.1 Planctomycetia bacterium
CGGTCGAGGTCGCGCGGCGTTACGAGGAAGACGGCGCCGACGAGCTGGTGGTCCTCGACATCAGCGCCAGCCACGAAGGCCGGGCCATCATGCTCGACGTGGTGCGGCGCGTGTCGGAAGAGATTTTCATGCCATTCACCGTGGGGGGCGGCATCCGCACGATCGACGACGCGACACGCTTGATTCAGGCCGGCGCGGAAAAAGTGAGCATCAACTCGGCCGCGGTGCGCGATCCAGGTCTGGTCACACAGGTGGCGCAAAAGTTCGGCAGTTGTGCGACGGTTGTCAACATCGATCCACGCCGCGTGCAGCGAGATGGCCGTGTCGTCTGGGAAGTGCACGTCAACGGCGGACGTGTGGCGACGGGACACGAAGCGGTGGCGTGGGCGCGGCGAGTCGAAGAACTCGGGGCGGGCGAAATCGTGCTGACGTCGATGGACGCGGACGGGACCAAGGCGGGCTACGATTTGGAGATGACGCGGGCGGTCGCCGAAGCGGTGTCGATTCCGGTGGTCGCCTCGGGCGGGGCCGGTTCGCCGGAGCACGTCTTTGATGCTTTGACGGCGGGAAAGGCAGACGCCGCTTTGGCCGCCAGTATTTTCCACTACAATGAATATGGCATCCGCGTCACGAAGCAGTATTTGGCCGAACGCGGCGTGCCGGTGCGTTTGACGTGACGTAAGTGGTCCTTGGTCAGTGGTCCGTCGAAGAAAATCTTGCCGCGGACTGCGGACTCTAGTTACGATCAACTTGGAGAAAGCCGATGTCCGCTCCCGTCTCGCAAGCTCCCAAGCCGGTTCAACAAGTTCCCAAGCCCGCGGCGCCGGCCCCCAAGCCAGCGGCGGCGACGCCGGCGCAATCCGCTGCCGCGGCGCCGCCCCCCAAGCCAGCGGCGGCGACGCCGGCGCAATCCGCATCCGCTGCCGCGGCCGCCGGCGTGGTAGGCGGCGGGCCGTCAGGCGGCTCGCCCACGGACCTGTTGAAGATCCCTCCCGATGCGCCGATAACGGATCCCGCCGTCGCGGCGGCGCTCAAGGCCGAGCCCGAGGTCAACAAGATCTTCCGCCTGTGCATGAAGCTGCAAGCGTCCGACATCCATCTCAAGGTGACCCAACCGCCGATGTTTCGTATTCGCGGCGATATCCGGCGCACCGAGATGCGGCCGTTGACGCAGGAGGACATGGAGCGGTTCTTCAACCCAATCATGACGCCAAAGCAGCGAAAAATCCTCGACGACGAAGGAGGCGTTGACTTTTCCTGGACGGTCGGCCAGGACGAGTGCCGCTTCCGGGTTAGCTTGTTCAAGCAACGTGGCCGACTGTCGCTGGTGTCGCGACGCGTCAACAACTCGATTCCGAGCTTTGCCGACCTCGGCCTGCCGCCGATCATCGAGAAGCTGTGCAAATTTTCGGAAGGTCTGGTCATCCTGGCGGGGGTGACGGGCTCGGGCAAGAGCACGACGATCGCGTCGATGCTCGATTACGTCAACGCCACCGAGCCCCTGCACATCCTCACCTGCGAGGACCCGATCGAATTCGTCTTCAGCGACAAGATGTCCTACATCAATCAGCGCGAGATCGGCCTGGATTCGAAAGACTGGCACAAGGCGCTGAAAGACGCCGTGCGTCAGGATCCCGACGTCATCCTCATCGGCGAGCTTCGCGATGTCGAGACGTTCGAGGCGGCCGTGCACGCCGCGGAGACGGGCCACTTGGTGTTCGGCACCATCCACGCGTCCAGTTCTGGCACCACGATCAACCGCATCATGGACTTGTTCCCGCCGGACAAGCACCCCGCGATTCGCCAGGCGCTCGCCAACAACCTCAAGGCCGTCGTGGCGCAGAAGCTCGTCAAGGGGATCAAAAAGGGCCGCGTACCGACCAACGAGATCATGATCGTCAATGGCATGATCAGGAAACTGATCGCGGAAGGGGAGGACAAGAAGATCCCGGACGCGATCCGCATCGGCGTCCAGGAAGGCATGCAGGATTTCAACACCAACCTGAACAATCTGGTCCAGAACGGTGATATCGAGAAAACGGTCGCGCTGGAGTACTCGCCGAACCCGGACCAGCTCAAGATGCTGCTCAAGGGCATCAAAGTCGCGGCGCCGGGCATCTTGTAACCTTTTACCCACGAGCCGCGACCTTCAGCACCGCTCCCTTGCGGTCGCGGCTCGCAAGAAGTACTAGCTCCCACGCATGCACCTGTACCTTCCTTGGCGTATTCATTTCTGGTGGCTCGGCTGGACGACGCTCATCGTCCTGGGTACGCCCGCCACGCTGGAAGCGGCGCCATTTTTTCCGCGCGGCCCCGGTTTCTATTTCGATCCATACAAACTTGGCGCTCTCGCCGTCGGTTTCCTGGCCTGGGTCAAGCTGTGCGCCTGGGTCGACAAGGACGCCAAGCTCTACCGGTTTGATCCTGTCTTCTGGAACGGCATGCTTCTGGGCTCGGGCATGTTGGGCTTTCTGCTTCTTTGGAACCTACCTCTGTTTTGGCCCGTCTTCATCCTCATCGGCGTTGCGATTTGCTCGGCCGCTTACGGGTATCTCAGCAAGAGAAACCGCCGCGCCGACGCCGAGGATCAGCTCTTCAACGACAAGCATTTTTGGCGCCTCTATGAAAAATACCTCGGCGCACGGCTCAAGCGGGCGCCGGGTGTAAAGGTGGAATCGACGCGAGCGCTACCGATCCGTTTCATGAGCCGAAGCACAACCGGCGGCGAGGCTGGCGACGCGGCGCGCGTCGAGAAAGTGCAGGAATCGAAAGGTTACAAGGCAGCGCTGGAAATGGTCTGGGACGCCCTGGAGAAACGGGCCACCGACATCCATCTCGAACCCACCAAGACCGAGATGAACGTACGCTTCCGCATCGACGGCATGATGAACAATCTCCAGCCCTTCCCGCGCGCCACGGGGGACGCAGTCGTCAGTATTTTCAAAGTGATCGCCAATATCGATATCTCCGAAAAACGCATTGCTCAAGACGGGAGTTTTTCCGCCCAGATCGAGGATCGGCTCGTCGAGTTTCGCGTCGCCACCGCCGGCAGCGTCGTCGGCGAAAAGATGGTCATGCGCATCCTCGACTCCTCGGCGCAACTGGCCAATCTCAGCCATGTCGGCATGACCGAGGACATGCAGGCGGCCATTCGCGACGTGATTACCAAGCCGCACGGACTTTGCCTGGTGTGCGGCCCCACCGGTTCGGGTAAAAGCACGACTCTTTACGCCTGCCTGCATGAGATTGACCGTTTTGCCCAGAACATCATCACCGTCGAGAACCCCGTCGAGTATCGCCTCGACGGCATCACCCAGATCGAGATCAACCCCAAAGCGGGCAAGACCTTCGCTTCCGAATTGCGCAGCATCCTTCGGCAAGATCCTGACGTCATCCTCATCGGCGAGATTCGCGACAAGGAAACCGCCGAGATCGCGTGTCAGGCCGCGCAGACCGGCCACCTCGTCTTCAGCACGCTGCACGCCAACGACTCCGTCACTGCCATCGCGCGCCTTATCGACCTTGGCGTGCCCCCCTTTATGCTTTCGACCGCCCTGCTCGCGGTCCTTAGCCAACGTCTCGTGCGCAAACTCTGCAAAAAATGCCGAAAAAAAGTTAAGCCCTCAACGGAAACGCTCAGAAAGCTGAAGGCCGATCCTGACGAGGTCAGCCAGATTTTTCGCGCCAATGAAGTCGCGGAGGAAAAAGAAGACGAGGACAAGGAAGACGCCGATGAGAGCGAACGCTGCACCAAATGCGGCGGCACGGGCTATTTCAAACGGACGGGCATCTTCGATCTGCTTGTCCTGAATGACAAGATCCGCGACTTGATCCGCGAGAATCCGGACGTTCAAGAGATTCGCAAGGCCGCCGTGGCCACGGGTTTGAAGTCGCTCTTCGACGACGGCAGCCGGCTCGTAATCGCAGGCGAAACGTCCATTCAGGAATTGTTGCGCGTCGCCAAGTAGCCGTTAGTCCGCTCGGTTTGGGAGATAACGCTCATGCTGATGACAATTGCCATGGTCGGAAGCATACTGGGAGTGGGGTGGGCCCAGTATCGTAATGGGTTGTTCTCGTCGTGCGTGATGCTGATTAACGTGCTCATCGCGGGATTGGTGGCGTTCAACTTCTTCGAGCCGATCGCCGAACTGATGGAACCACGTCTTCAAGGGAACGCCTGCGCGGGCTGTGAAGATTTCATCGCGCTGATCGCGCTTTTCTGCGTCGCATTGTTGTCTCTGCGCGTGGCGGCCAACCGTCTGTCGCCCGAACTGCTCGACGAGCACGGCGTGCTGCAATTTTTCGGCGCCGGCGCACTGGGCATGCTCATCGGTTATCTGGTGAGCGGCTTCTTGCTTTGCGCCATGCAGACCTTGCCGCTTGATGAGCGTTTTCTTGATTTCGAGCCGCGCGACGCCAACGAGCCTTCTTATCGCAGTATCTACCCCGGCGATCGCGTCTGGCTGGCCATGATGCGCCACGCGGGTGCGAAACCCTTCCGCTGGAAGGACGCGCCGACGGCCGACGACGAGCTACAGCCAATGACGTTCGATCAAGCCGGGACGTTCGAGTTGCGCTATCTGCGCCATCGCCGCAGCACGGGCACCCGACCGCCGCTGCCCTATCTGGGTGAGTTCGATCGCGAAATAGGCAAGAAACTTCGATGACGATGCGCCGACGTGCTGTCTTCGTTTAGCGTTCGTGTCCAATTGACAAAAGGCTGCTCCTTCAGTCCTTTCGCCGCCGCATGACGAGTTGATCGACCGGGATGAGCGCCGGCTGAGGTTGTTGAGCGTTTTTCCGCTTGGCGCAGCCGCACCCGCCGCCGCAGCCGGTTTTCGTGCCGCGCCAGGATCGCCAGCCGCGCGCGAACACGTAGGCTCCCGCCAGACCGATTGCGACACAGGTAAACGTCAACTGCCAATCCATCGTCGCACTCTCCCTGCCGCCTATCCGAAGAAGCCGCCGATCCGAAAGGTCAAGAACGCGCCGACGTACGCCAGCGCCGTCATGTACGCGAACGTGAAGATCGGCCAACGCCAGCTATTGGTTTCGCGTTTGATGATCGCCAAGGTCGAAACGCATTGGCTGCACAGAGCGAAGAAAACCAGGACCGACATCGCCACCGGAATCGTGAAAGCCCCGGAACGCTGCAGCGAATTGCCGACGTCTTGTCGGTAGGCGTTGTCGCCCGCATCTCCCTCTCCTTCGCCGAAGATAATGCCGAGCGTGCCTACCATGACCTCGCGGGCAGGAAAACTCGCGACGGCGGCCATGCCGATGCGCCAATCCCATCCCAGGGGCGTGAAGACTGGCTCCGTGAACTTGCCGATGCGCCCGAGAGCGCTTTGCTCTTTCCAGGTCGTACGCAAATCGTTAACGGGCTGTAGCTTGGCCCGGACCGCGTCGAGCTCTTTTTTCTTGGCTTCGATCAGATCGTCGTTCTGCGGGTCAGCATCCTCAAGGGCCTTGAATTCCGTCCGCAGCGTTGTCAACTCTTCGCGCGCTTCTTGGAGAGTTTCCTCCAAGTCGGCAATTTCTTGTTCGTAGTTGCCGCTCGGAAAATAAAGTGCTGCCCAGACGAGGATCATCGTCGCCAGGATCATCGTCCCGGCGCGCTTCAGAAACATCCATCCGCTGTCGAAAGACCGCCGCAATACGGTGTACAGCGCCGGCAACTTGTAAAGCGGCATCTCCATGACGAACATGGGCGTGTCGCCGCGCAGCAATGTGCTCTTCAATAGCAACGCCATTAGCGGCGCCAGGATAATGCCGAGCATGTAGAGGCCGAAGAATACCAACCCCGGTACAAACAAGCCGTAGTCAGCCGCCGGGAGAAACGCGCCAATGAGCAAGCTGTAGACGGGCAGCCGCGCGGAACAACTCATGAGCGGCGCGACCAGGATCGTCGCCAGCCGATCACGCGGATTCTCGATCACGCGCGCCGACATGATGCCTGGAACTGCGCACGCCATCGACGACAGCAGTGGAATAAACGACTTGCCGTTGAGACCCGCCCGCGCCATCAACCGATCCATCAAGAATGCAGCCCGCGCCATATAGCCACAGTCTTCCAAAACGGCGATGATCGCGAACAGAAATACGATCTGCGGCAAGAAGACGATGACCGCGCCGACGCCCTTGATGATGCCATCGACGAGCAAGCTGCGCAGGGGCCCTGGAGAAAGTGAAACGCTATCTGCCACCGCGGCAACACCGGCCTTGATCCAGTCCATGAATGGGACGGCAGCGACGAATATGGCCTCGAAGACGAGGAACATCACCAGGAGAAAGATGAACGTGCCCCAGATGCGATGCGTCAGGACCTTGTCGAGGCGATCAGTCCAGGAGACAGGGCGCGTTGCCGGTCTCGCGATACAATCCGTGATCGCCTTGCGTATCCAGCCGTAGCGAATGCGCGCCTCGATGCCAGCGATGGCGAAACCGGCGTGCACCAGCCGAGCGCGCGCGGCTTGCAACTCGCCCGCCAATTTTTGGCCGTGCTTGGCGAGAAGACGCTTCTCCGTTTGCCCGCCGACGTCCAGTAGCAAGCGGCGGAGCAAGAAGAGTGGCTCATGGTTTTCGGTGATGCTGTTAAGGCGGGCAATCTCATTCTCGAATGAATCGGGAAAAACGGGTCCCTGGGCGGAAGCCGGATTCTGCAACACCTTTGCGATGGCGCCTTTCAAAACGTCGAGTCCCTTTCCCTTGTTGGCCTGCAACGGCACGATGGGCACGCCGAGTTGTTGAGACAGCTTATCAACATCGATCTTCAATCCTTGGCCTTCCGCCACGTCCATCATGTTGAGCGCGACAATCACCGGCACGCCGAGTTCGAGTACCTGCGTCATCAGATAGAGGTTGCGTTCGAGGTTGGACGCATCGATGATCGTCACGACCACGTCAGGGCGAGGTTCGCTGGGGTTATTGCCGAGAATGACATCGACGGCGACCATTTCATCGGGGCTGCGCGGCGCGAGGCTGTAGGTGCCAGGGAGATCGATGACATCGAGAACGCGTCCGCCATGTCGGCATTTGCCCTTCTTGGTTTCAACGGTGACGCCGGGGTAATTGCCGACGTGTTGATTCATGCCGGCCAGTGCGTTGAAGAGCGTGGTTTTGCCGGTGTTGGGATTGCCGACGAGCGCGACAGTGGGATTGCGAACAGCGACCATTGTAGTTCAAGTTTTCGGCACAATGTAGTACGACGCTCCGCGTCGTGAATATGCGGCGCGGAGCGTCGCACCACATTGCGTTAGGGTAGGAGGGAAACTTGCACGCGGGCGGCTTCCGTTCGGCGCAGGCTCAGGCGGTAATCACGCAGGCGAATCTCCATCGGGTCGCCGAGCGGCGCGAATCCCATGACCTCGATTTCTTCTTCTTCGAGCAGGCCCATCTCCATCAAACGCTGCAACAGCGAGTCATCACCCAGGAGACTGTCCACGCGGGCACGCTGGCCTTGCTGCAATTGGTCGAGGGTCATAAGTTCCTGCGGGCTCAACTATTCACGCGGTCACGGGGCGCACGAGAATCTGCATCGCCCAGTCGCTGCGGAGACTCAAGCGCGACTCACCGACCTCTAACAAACACGGACTGCCGGCCTGAAGCACGTGCAGCCGCGAACCAATGCGAACGCCCAGTTCAGCGAGCCGCGTTACCCAGCCGGGTTCGCCGCTGACCACCGCTACGTCGGCCCACTCGCCGGAATTGAGCAGTTCCAATGGGATCAGGTTGGCAGGCACGGATAACTCCACAACAATGCACTTGAGATTCAGTCTCAATAATAATATCAAGGATATCCTACGCGTCAAGGACAAATTCCAAGAAAAAACGCCAAGCCGTTAGTGGCTTGGCGTTCGTAATCACAGGGAGCGCGTGGTCTATTCCGCCAGCGACACGCAGATGATCTCCTTGTCATTCCGCGCGAAGACGCTGCGGTTCGCGAAAGCCGGGTGCGACCAGATCACGCGCCGCCCCGCCGGCGGCGCCATCGTGTTCGTCGGCGTCAAGATATTGGCGCGGTCAATCTCTTCGTACCCTTTCGGCGAAAACCTGGCGAGGATGAGATCGCCCAATTCGTTGAAAAGGATGTAGCGGTCCCCTTGCTCGACGATAAACGCGTTGCCCCAGCGTGTCGATTCGCCCGTCACCGGCTTGTGCGTTGACCAGATGCGCTTGCCGGTCGCCGCTTCGACGCAGCGAAGTTCGCCATAAGAGCAGACGCCGTAGATGAAATCTCCCTTGAAGATGGGTGTGACCATGACGCTGTGCAACGCGTCGGTGTCATTGGGCATGACGCTGCGCCCTTGAATCTGCCAAAGCACTTTCGGCGACTGAGTTCCCTTCACCTCGAGCATCAAGGCGCCATCGTAGAAGTTGGTGAAGAACAGCTTGTCCTTGTAGAGCCGTGGGGTCGGGATCGACATGCCGGCGCCGAGTTGGGGCTTCTTGTTGTAACGCTGCGTCCAATTTACCTTGCCGGTCGCGGGGTCGAGCGAGTTGACCGATTCGGGGTGCCAAAGGATCAACTGCCGCTTGCCGTCGATTTCGTAAATCATCGGTGGAGCGTAGCCCGGTTCGTTGGACGACAGGGCCTTCCAGAGTTCCTTGCCCGTATCCTTGTGAAAAGCGACCGCGACGGAACCCTGTCCGCCCACCAAGCAAATGAGCCCATCGCCATCGAGGAGCGGATGGCCGGAGAAGCCCCAGCCCGGAACATCGAATTCGTATTCCTTGAGCAGGTCCTTCGCCCAGAGGACAGTGCCTTTGTCGGCGTCATAGCAATAGAGGTTTCCCATCGCGCCGAGCGTATAGACCTTCCCGCCGGCGACAACGGGCGTGGTGCGCGGACCGGACGCATAGCTGATCTTGTACGTGCAATCGTATTCGTGCTGCCAAAGAACCTTGCCATCGGCTTCGTTGAGGCAGAGAATTCGTTCGACGCCATTGACGCGCGTTTTGCGATCGAAGGCGTTCGCGGGATTCTTGGTTCCCTTGGCGAGCACGCGATCGGTGATGTAGACCTTGCCGTTGGCGACGGCGGGCCCGGAGTAGCCTTCGCCAAGCGGCGTCCGCCAGCGCACCTTCGGGCCTCCTTGCGGGAATTTCGCGAGGATGCCCGTCTCGCGCCAGACGCCGTCGCGCTGAGGACCGAGCCATTGCGGCCAATCATCGGCGCCGACAAAGTCAGTGAAGGTCGAACTCACGAGTATGGCCAAGAGGAGGGCGACGATCGATCGTGACGTCATTCGTTTTCTCCCGTGCAAGGTAATGAACCGCTTCCAGGCGAGGTTCGTGGCATTTCATTTATCACTATAGACGACGGGAGTGAAAAAACGAATGCCCCTCAAGTCGTGCGAAGCAATTCGGCGCGTTTGTTTTTGACCTGCGCGGAGAACAACGATAAGCTGAGTTCACTGCCGCAGTAATTCCAGCCAACCCCAAGGAGATGACATGCGTTTCATCCGCTTCACGGTCATTTTTGGTTTTCTTGTCCTGAGCGTTGATCTGGTTCAGGCGCAGGGCGATAAGGACGCCAAGCCGGAGCGGGTCGGACTTTGGAACAAACGAGCGCCGCTCGGTGACGGCAAGTTCGAGGACAAGGAGGTCTGGATCACCGTGCATCAACCGAAAAAGCCCAACGGCACGGCGATCGTGATTTGCCCCGGCGGCGGCTACGGCGGTCTGGTCACCGGCGCCGAGGGACACGGCATCGCGGCGTGGCTGAACAAGCACGGCATCACCGGCATCGTGCTGGAATATCGCCTCCCCGCAGGCCGATCACAAGTGCCATTGCTCGACGCGCAACGGGCCATTCGCACCGTGCGCGCCCATGCCAAGGTCTGGTGGAACCTCGATACCGCGAATGTCGGCATCATGGGCTTTTCGGCAGGTGGACACCTGGCCTCGACAGCGGGCACGCATTTCGACATGGGAGACGCGGACTCGAAGGATCCGGTTCAACGCCTCAGTTGCCGACCCGATTTCATGATTCTCGTCTACCCGGTCATCTCCATGGGGGACAAAGGGCATGGCGGCTCGCGCAACAATCTTCTGGGCAAGAACCCAGACGCGAAGCTCGTTGAGTTGTTTTCCAACGAGAAGCAAGTCACGGCGAAAACGCCCCCGACGTTTCTCGCGCACGCCAAGGACGACAAGCCGGTTCCGCCCGTGAACAGCCAGATGTTCCACGACGCGCTGCGTGCCAACAAGGTCGCGGCGGAATACTTGGAACTCGCGTCCGGCGGGCACGGCCTCAACGGCTACAAAGGTCCCATGTGGGATGCCTGGCAGACTCGCTCGCTCGCCTGGCTGGCGGAGATGAAACTTGTGCCGGCCGCGAAGTAGTTGATTTCGGAAAGGGCCTGCGAAATGCAATGGCACGACCTGCTAGGCGCAGTCTTGATCGATTTTTTCGATGGTACGCCATACGACGTGGAGACCGAGGTCGATTTGTCACTCAAGAAGCAATTCCTGGACATCGTGGTCATTCGCAAAAAGGAAGGAGAATTGCATCACCCATTGCCAGATGGTATGACGCCGCTGGCGAACCACAATCTCATCAGCTTCAAGTCGCATCAGGATTCGTTTGACGGCTGGAGCTTACAGGAGTTGATCGGGTACTACGTGAACTATCGCAAACAGACGAGTTCTTCGCTGGACCAGTTACTGCCGGAGGATCAGTTCCAGTTATTCGGCATTGCTGCTCGATTTCCAGACAATCTGGCCAGGCAAGTGCGGCTGGAGGAAAGTCAATCGGGGGTGTACGATATCCATATCGGGTCCTTGCGAATTCGGTTATTGGTGATTCGAGACCTGCCGAACAAGCCGGCCAATGCCATGCTCAAGCTGTTCAGTATTGTCCCGGAGCAGATCGAGTTCGCGTGCCGAAATTATCACCTGTTGTCTCCGCACACGACAGGCATTGTGGACCAGTTGATCAGCAAGTATCGAAAGGAGGATGAAAGAATGGCGACTACCATTGAAGAACTCAATCGAAAGCTCATGAAAGAGGCGATGGAGATGGCGTCGGTAGCCGAGCGCCTCAAAGGGTTGACGACGGAGCAGATATTGAAAAGGCTTTCGCCCGAGGAAATTGAAGCCTATCTTCGTACGTTGAAGAAAAAGAAGCCGAAACGAAAGTGATCGCTAGCTAGGGTACCTCAGTTGATTCGGGTGAACCGAAAGGAGGATAGAAGCATGGCGACCACCGTGGGAGAACTCAATAGGAAGCTCATGCAAGAGGCGTTGGATGCAGCGTCGGCAGAGGATCTCGTCAAACGGCTGACTCCCAAACAACGACTGGAAGGACTGCCTGCCGACGAAATCTTGAAGGCCCTCCCATCCGAGGAACGCCTGAAGGGCTTGCCCGCCGAGGAACGCCTGAAAGGGCTTTTGCCTGAGGAAATTGAGGCCTATTTGCGTACTTTGAAGAAAGAGAAGCCAAAAGGGAATTGATGATTCAGGTGGGCGACAATGAAGTTTCACTGCGCTCATGGCGTGCCTTGAGGGGAGTCAGATGCGAAACTGTTTGACGATCATCCTCCTGGCGGTGCCGAGTATCGGCCGCGCGCAGGAGCCAAGCGCCAAGCCCATCGCCGAGGGATGGGACTACGTCGCGCCGATGAAGAAAATCACCGCCAAGTTCCGCGGCCAGGAAGGCGTGGTCCTCCACGTCGGCGGCTCGATGACCATCGCCAACCCCTATGGCACCTGGGCCCGTAGCGGCAAGGGCAAGTCGCGCGACGACGAGGCGATCCTGAAATGGATGCACACCGAAAAAAAGGACAAGACCGACGGCTGGTGGCTGTGCCGAACCGAAGTCGTTCCCTACCGGGCGCACACGTCGGAAAGCGGCCTGAAGTCGGCCATGCTCTTCGCGGGCGGCAAGCGCGGTTTGCCGACGCTCCAGAAAATGCTCGACGACTACAAGCCGCGCATGGTCACGATCGAATGCGGCATCTATGACATCGAGGACGGCATTCCGCTCGACGATTACCGCAAGAACATGGTCAAGGCGCTCGACGAGATTCTCGCCCAGGGCGCGATTCCCGTCCTCAACACGGTACCGCCGTTCAAAGCGCAATTCGAAAAGACCAAACAATTCAACGAGGCACTGCGAACGCTGGCGAAGGAGCGCGGACTGCCGATCCTCGACCTCGAACGCGAGATCCTGACCCGGCGCCCCGACGACTGGTTCGGTACCTTGATGAAGCGCATCCATCTGACGGCGAGCGAAGCCGGCGGCAGCTCCGGCGCCGAACCCACGGCCGACAATCTGCGCAAGAGCGGCTATCAACTCCGCGGCTGGCTTACGGTCCAGAAGATCGCCGAGATCAAACGCCGGGTTCTGGATGGCTCTTGAGGCTGGGCCAAGAAAATCTTCCAGAGATACCCATATGTTGACAAGGCATACGTGCATTCAAAAGGAGAATTCAATGAAGCACCTGATGACGACCGTTATCGGAGTGAGCGTCGTAATCACCGCCAGCGTAGCCCACGCGGGTGAACCTGCTCTTCTTTCGGCGGAGCAATTTGAGAAGCTGCACCAGATGATCAAGCCGCAGCGCGGCGAGGCACGCTGGATGGAGATCGACTGGCATCCCAACATCTGGGAGGCGCGGCAGAAGGCGGCGCGCGAGGGCAAGCCGCTCTTCATCTGGGCCGGCAGCGGCGGCGCGCCTGCTGCCGGTTGCTGAACGGCGGGACGCGGAGGCCGGGCGGCCTCCAACTGGACTGACGCCAACATCACTCTCATCCGCGAACACTTCGTCGCCGTCGCCGTGCCGACCTGGGTCCTGCGGGCGAAGAATCCCGAAGGCGAATTCCTCCGCGCGTGCGGCTGTCAGTGGGTCACTTCCAGCGGCTACATGGATTGCGTCTCGGCTGGCGGCAAGAACCTGGGGCACTTTCCCTCGGCGAAGGTGCTCGAAGCGTTCCGCAAGCTGCCCGAAGAGCAACGCAAACCGGGAGGCGGCGCCATTGCCGATCTGAAGGCGGGCGAGGCGGTCGTGCCGGAGCCGCCGAAGAATGGCCTCGTCCTCAAGGTCCACACGCGCGCCATGGCCCGCGACGGGAAAGGGGCCTTTCGCAACGTCACGGTCGAAGATTACCCGCTCAAGAAGGGGAACCTCAAGACATTCGAGGAACACAGGCACTACTTCGGGCCGAACACTGATTACATGTGGATCACCGAGGCAGAGTGGCGCGGCCTCATCGCGGGCAAGCTCGTGAAGGGAGAGAAACGCGAAGTCAGCAAGGCCGTCGTCGAGCGCCTGGCCATCTTCCATCTGATGCCGCGGCGCCTGACGAGTGAAGGCGCTAGCTGGGGCAAGACTCAACTCAAAACGGCTCGCTTGACACTGATCGTGGACGAGGCCAACGAAAGCAAGGTGCGGTTGCGGGCCGTTGGCTTCGCGCATCTGGGCAGCGCCTACGACGAAAGCAAAGCGACGTCGCCGAATGGCCCCCTGCCCTTCGGGTATGAATCGCCGCTGCACGGCATCGTCGAGTACGATCGCAAAAAAGATGCCATCACTCGCTTCGATCTCATCGCCCCCGGCGATGTTTGGGGACGCTGGGGCGACGCCAACAATAACAGTCAGACCGTCGAACGACCCGGCCGCAATCCGATTCCCATCGCGTTCGAACTGGCCACGGGGGTCTCGCCGACGGAGCGCATTCCGCCCGGCGGCAATGGCAGCTATGTCGAGAAGACCGGGTATTTCACCACCAGCAAATAAGTGAGCAATGCGCAATTATGCGATAGTTCATCTCTCGGCCGAGCGGCGCTCTTGAACCGGCGCCGCTCGGCCGTTTTCGCTATGATTACCGAATCAAGACGCGCCCACCCATCGATTGCCAATCTGAAGCGAAGGAATTCGACATGTCCGCGGATATGCACTCAACACCAACGCCCAAGTGGATGTTCTGGACAGGTTGGTTTCTCAGCGTCCTTTCCGCGCTGACGCTGATCATGAGCGCCGCCATTAAATTCGCGCAGCCGCCGGATCTCGAATCGACCTTCAGGCATCTCGGTTGGCACGTCAGCGTCGCGGTCGGCCTTGGCGTTGTCGAGTTGCTCTGTGCCATTGTCTACTTGATCCCGCGCAGCTCCGTCCTTGGCGCGATCCTGATCACCGGCTACCTCGGCGGCGCCCTTGCATCCCACATTCGTGTCGCCGATCCATTTGTTCGTGAAGGCACCGGGCCGCTTATCATGGGCACGCTGGTCTGGCTGGGACTCGTTTTCCGCCACGCGCATCTTCGCGCGCTGCTTCCCTTCGGCAAGGAACCGGCGCGGCTGTCGTTGCTCCTGTCGATCCCGCTCACGTTCGCGGCCATCGTTCTGACGCTCTTTCTGGCGATCCTGTTGCAGCCGGCCGATTTCCACCTCGAGCGTTCGGCGACCATGGTCGCCCCTCCTGCGGCGGTGTTCGCGCAGATCAACGATTTTCACAAATGGCAGAAGTGGTCCCCGTGGCGGGAACTCGATCCCAACGCGAAGGAGACGATCGAAGGCGCCCCGTCCGGGACCGGCGCCGTTTTCAAGTGGTCCGGCAACGACAGCATCGGCGAAGGGAGCTTGACGATCCTGGAGAGCAAGCACAGCGAATTCATCAAGATCAGGTTCGATTTCGTAAGACCCAGGCCCGACACCGCGACCATTGAGTTCAGGCTCAAACCGCAAGACGACAGGACAATCGTCACCTGGATCATGACCGGCGAGCGCGACTTGCTGGGCAAGGCCATCTGTTCCGTCCTCAGCATGGAAAAAATGGTCGGCGGCAGCTACGAAAAGGGCCTGGCGAACATCAAAGCGATCGTCGAAGCACCCCCACCAAGTCGATAAAAGATCGGCCATTCCCCTCAACAACGGAGACCCCCATGCACTTCGAACCGCAAAAAGAACACCAGTGGCTCCAGCGCTTCGTCGGCGAATGGACTTACGAAAACGAGACGGTCATGGAACCCGGCAAGCCGCCGATCAAGCTGTGCGGAACCGAAAGCGTCCATTCGCTTGGCGGCATCTGGGTGCTGTGCGAGTTGCGCGGCGAATTGCCGGGCGGCGGCGTGGGCTTGACCCAAATGACGCTCGGCTTTGACCCGTACAAAAAACGCTACGTCGGCACCTTCATCGGCTCGATGATGACCTTCCTGTGGATCTACGACGGCAGCCTGGATGAGTCCGGCAGGGTGCTAACGCTGGAAGCCGACGGTCCGACCTTCACGACCGATGGCAAGATGACGAAGTACAAGGACCGGATCGAATTCAAAAGCGATGATCATCGCGTCCTGACCTCGCAGGCGCTCGGCGACGACGGTAAGTGGCACGAATTCATGATGGCGAATTATCGGCGCGTCAAGTAGGCAAATAGCCCGATCAAACGAGCTACGTCACAACCCGGCCTGGGGTACGATCACAATTTCTTGTACCAGCCCGGCGTGCCGAACCAATCGTGCATTTCCCTCTCGAAGGGAGCGACCACGCCTGGCGGCTCCGCGAACTGGCCGCGATCCCCGGTTTCCGTGATCCAAACCTCCAGCGCCGTGCGCAGACGCCGCAAGGTGTCGCGATGCTCGGGCGTTTTGGAGGCCGCGAGATTCGTGATCTCGAAGGGATCGTTCTTGGTGTCGAACAACTCCTCATCCGGCAGACGCGGCGCCACCAGCGACAACGCCGGCCCCTTGAGCTTTCCTTCCGAGTGCAACTGGCGTGCGAGTGGCATGACCAGGAAACACTTTTCGCGATAGCGATTGAGCGCCGCCAGCGATTGCTCCGGCATGAAGTTGCGGTTGTAGCGATAGCGTTCATCACGCACCGAGCGAATGCGGTTGACGGTCTCGTCGATCCGATCCCGCGCGCTGAAGGCGTACTGGCGCGGCGGATCGGCATTCGGTCCCATGAAGATGCGGCTCTGCATTAGCGGCGGCCGTTTCAGCCCCGCGAGGTCCATGGTCGTCGCCGTCAGATCGAGCAGACTGACGATCTGCTCGTTGACGCTGCCTGCCCTACCGTTCGCAGGCGCGGAGAAGTTCCTCGGCCAGCGAATGATCATCGGCACGCGCAGACCGCTATCGTAACACCAGTGAATGCCGCGCACGTCGAGCCGGCCATTGTCGGCGAAGAAGATGACGATGGTATCGTCCTCCAGGCCATCGGTCTTGAGCGCGTCGAGAATCTTGCCGACGCGCACATCGAGACCGGAAACCGAGTTCAGGTAGCGCGCCCACTCCTCGCGGGCAACGCGATGATCCGGAAAATACGGCGGCGGCGTGACCTCGTCCGGCCTGGCGATCTGCGGATGCTCCTTCTCGCCCACCCACTCGACGCGCGGCTTCTGAAAGGTCTTGCGATCGTAGATGTCGTACTCGACCTCCGGCGTACTGATCATTGCGAAAAATGGCTGCTTCTTCTTGAGGTCGGCCCAGTTGTCGGAATGAAAAATCTTGCCTTCGTTGACGAAGTTGAGATCGAGCTTCACGGTGCCGACCAGCCAGCGCAGGATCATGCCGATGTTGAAGGTCGAATATCCCGCGTCTTGCAGCCAGTGCGTCAACGGCCGCACGCCGGGCGGCAAGCGAAAGTCGTCGTTGCGATGCGAGCGCATGTGGTGCGTATCGGTGGTCGTTTGATACATGCCGGTCATGAACGCCGACCGGCTTGGAGCGCACACCGGCGCCGTCGCGAAGACACGTGTGAAGCGCACGCCTGCGCTGGCCAGGCGGTCCAGGTTCGGAGTTTTGACGTGCTTGGCGCCGTAGCAGCCGAGGTCGTGATCGATATTCTCGGCGACGATCCAGAGGATGTTCGGCTTCTTGGTTGGCTTGGTTTTTTCCTGAGCGTGGCAAATCCCGAAGCCGAAGCAAAGCAAACCGAGCGTCAGGAGGAAGGTCCGCATACCCAGCGCTTCTTTCTAAACGACGAGACAAACCCTATTTCACTCGGATCACTTCGCCATCACCCGGCGCCAGCGACAAGCGCAAAGAGCCTTGCTGGAGTTCCAATGGACGCCACTTCGCCGTCTTGCGATCCATTAATTCAAGGCTGACGGCGTCCTTGAACCGGATCGTAAGCTCACGCGTCTTGTCCACGGCGTGGTTGACCGGCATCAAGTAGCGATTTTTTTGCTCATCATGAAAAACGCTGACGAGGAACGACTCCCCTTCCGGCTGAAACCAGAGGTCCGCGGGCGCTTTTTCGGCGCCGATCGGCAGCGTCTTGTCGGTGTGGTAGACGGCCTGGTTCTTCAATTTCAGCAGCACAGGTCCGATCGCTTTCAACTCCAGACTGACTTCGGATACGGTCTTCGCTTGATCGCTGAGGCCGAACACTGGTTTGCCGTCTTCGAGCACCGCGTTGCGATCCTTGTCCATCTTGCAAGTTACAAACCAGGGCGGCCAGAAATGAAACGCCTGGATTCCGTACGCCAGAGAAACGTACATCGATTGGCGGATCTTCTCCGGCGGATTATTCGAGCCCAGGCAGCGCATCTGCGGTATGTCGTGTTTGACGCTCAGGTCGCGGAACATGCGCAGATACAGGTAGTACCGCTCCGGATGGTTCTTGGAATACCAGTGATAGTGATAGTAGTCGAGCACCATCGGCTTCACCACGTCGACGAATTCGGGGAACTGATTGTATTCCGCGCGATTGATGAACAGCGTCGGATGATTGGGATCGGCGGCCTCAAAATCGCGCGCGATCTTGGCGAAGCCGGGAAACGCCTTGCTGGTGCGGCGATCGGAGACGAAGTAACCGAGCACGGCTGGATCGTCCTTCAACTTCGGGGCCGCGCGCAGCAGGTTGTTGAAATCGATGCTGCCCAGACGAACCATGAGGCCCGCCTTTCGGCAAACCTCGAGCTTGTCGAGCTCAGCCTCGACGCAGTTGAAGCCCTTGCTGGCGGTATATTTCGCGAGTGCCAGTTGATGCTCCGGCTGATTGGGAAAATCGGCGTAGACGATCACCATGATCTCAGGAAAGCGATATTTCGTCCGTTTGGCGTCCTTGACAGGTTCAACCGGGGCCTGTCCCAGGACAAGGACGCATGAGAGCAGCAAAATCAGCACAGCGCAACCATTTTTCGTTAGATAAGACATGTTGTGCCTCCTGTCGAAAAAAAACAGCCTGCTCAAATCCGCCATTCGTGCCACCGCTAGACCGCTTTGTCAGTCTTTTTTTTTTGCTCAGGTTCGGGCGACGCGCCGATCCGGATTACGTGGGCCCGTTTAACCCACATGATACTTGGAAATGCGTGCATATCCAAGAAAACTCGCCGCAATACCTCGGATTGGAGATGCCATTCGATTGCTGCCCTCGCCTTGCCGTTGCCGTAGAATACTTGCCATCCAATATGAGGAGACAACATGAAGCGAATTGCGTCACGCCCCTTGTGCCGATTTTTGTTCACGGTTGCAGTTCCGTGCCTCCTTCTGAGCAGCGCCGCGGCGGGCGACCAATACGGCGCAAAACGGACTACCATTGAAATCGGCAATCACAAGGGCTTCATCCTGCAACCCGCAAAACCGGCGGTGGAAGGTGCGCGCCCCTGGGTCTGGTACGCGCCGACCATCGGCAGCCATCCCAACAAGAGCAACGAGTGGGTACTTCGCAAACTACTCGACCGCGGCTTCTACGTCGGCGGCATCAACGTTGGCGAATCATACGGCAGTCCCGCCGGGCGGAAGGCCTTCTCGGAATTTCATCGGCATGTCGTCCATGAATACAAGCTCGAATCGAAAGCGAGGCTGCTGGCACAAAGCCGCGGCGGGCTCATGTTATACAACTGGGCCGCGGAAAATCCCGACAAGGTTCGCTGTATCGTCGGCATATATCCCGTGTGTGACCTGCGCAGCTATCCGGGGCTGAACAAGGCGGCCGGCGCGTATGGTCTGACGCCGGCGGAGTTGGAAAAACAACTGACGCAACACAACCCAATCGATCGACTCGAACCACTGGCGAAGGCGGGCGTACCGATTCTTCACATCCACGGTAACGCAGATGCAGTTGTTCCCTTGGAAAAGAACAGTCGGGTCATGATCGACCGCTACGCCGCCCTTGGCGGAAAGATGAAACTCATTATCGTCCCCGGCAAGGGCCACGCTGAAATTCCGGAGTATTTTCAAGAGCCACGGCTCGTGCAATTCTTGAGTGATGGCATGTTTTCGGACGAATTGGACAAGAAAAAACGCGAGTGAACACGAGGCCCGTCGTTCCAACTTACGCCCGCGGAGTTCAATGATGCGTCGTCCATGGTTTGTTTTGATTGTCTGGCTTGCCGTGTCAGGCTCCGCGCTCCACGCCAAAGATCGCGCCGCATGCGACCTCCTGGTTGTCGGTGGGAATGAATCCGGCGTGGCGGCCGCAGTGCAAGCCTGTCGCCTCGGTGTCAAGAAAGTCGTGCTCGTCAACGACATTGATTGGCTGGGCGGACAGTTCAGCAGTGAAGGTGTCGGCGCTGTCGATGAATGGACCACCGTCAACGGCAAGCGAACCGAATTCCCTCGCTCCGGTATGTTCCTCGAGGTTGCCAAGGCGATCGAAGAAGTCAATCGCAGGAAGTATGGCATCGCGCAGCCCGGCAATTGCTTCTGTGCACGCTTGACCATTGAGCCGAAAGAAGCAGCAAAAATCTTTGAGGACTTGGTCAAACCGCATGTCGCGACAGGTCAACTCACGGTCGCGCGCGGCTGGGAACCGATCGCGACGACGCTCGATGGCAAACGCATCACCGGTGTCCGCTTCCAGAAGGGCGGGGAGAAATGGGAGGTCGCGGCCACGCTGACGATCGACGCCAGCGAATGGGGCGACGTCATTCGCCTCAGTGGCGCCAAATGGTCCGCCGGTCCCGATGCAAAAGCGCGCTTCGACGAGCCTAGCGCGCCGGCTCAACTCACCGACGACAATCGCCGCGAAATGAACCCGCTCACCTACTGCGTCGTCCTGCGCGGCAGCAGTAAGGTGGAGTTCGTTCCACAACCGGAAGGCTATGATCCGCGCCGCTACTTCGGCGTCAGCAAAGAAACGCAAAAAGAATTCGAGATGGTCGGCTGGCCCAAAGGCGTGCTGCGCATGAATGTACCCGCTTTTGCCGACACGATCCACAAGGATGGGCCATATTCTCCACCCGTTAACGTCTACACGCATCGCCGTTTGGTCGATGCCCTTCATCTCAAGCGAAACTACGGCGACGAATGCCTGTTTCTCAATTGGCCAGTCCAGGATTATCCGCTCGACCATTGGCCGAAACGCGTCGCTGACGAATTGGAGTCCGCGGAAAAAGGCGCGTCGAAGAAAAACGTCGTCGAATTGACGCCCGCGCAACGCCGCATCGTTTTCGCCGATGCGAAAAGGCACACGCTGGGATTGCTGCATCACTTGCAAAACGTCGAGCCGAAGTTTCGCACATTGCAATTGTCGGATGAGTTCGGCACACCGGATCGTCTCCCTCCGCACCCCTATATTCGCGAGGGTTTGCGGTTGGAAGCGCTGACGATGCTTCGTGAACAGAATCTGCGTACGCCGCACAAGGAGCCGAAGTGGACGAAAGTGATGCCGACCGACGGCGTGTTCGGCTTCCAGTTCAACATCGACTTCCATCCGACGCGCCGGCAATTCTTGAAAAACAATCCTGCGTCCCCCTGGGCGACTATCCATACCGCGACGCGAAATTGGAGCACTCATACCGATCGCTGCACGTTTCCTCTGCGCGGCCTGATTCCGCTCGAAACCGACGGGTTGCTTGGCGCCGCGCGGAACATCGGCGTGAGCAGCATCGTCAGCAGCGCCATTCGCTTGCACGGCCAGATGATGCTGTGCGGTCAGGCGTCCGCAACCATCGCCTACGTCGCGTTGAAACACGATGTTCAGCCGCGCGGCATCGCATCGAACAAGGAACACATTGAAGAAACGCAACGCCTGCTCGTGACTGGCGTCGGCGGACCAGGAGTGCTGCTTTGGCCTTACCACGACTTGGCGCCCGATCATCCAGCGTTTGTCGCCGCCAACATGCTTTCGCTCAAGGGCATCTGGCGACCGGACGCGGACAGCGTGTTCTTTCAACCAGAGAAGATGATTTCCAGGGAAGAATGGGAAGGGATGCTCGCACGATTGCCCGCGGAGGTCCAAAATCGCGTGCCAACCGATGTTCCGTCCACGCGCACCGCAGCGGTGCGCGCCGTTGCCGTTGCCATGCGTTAGCCTTCGCGTCCTGGGCACGGCAAGAGCTCACCTCTTGCCCGCGATGCGTTCCTGCAGGGCGCGCACGTCGGCCCAAAACTGTCCCCACAATGCTCGTTGTGCCTGGGGCAAGACGGCAAGGCGCTGCTCGTCGCGGATCACCTCAAACGACGCATCTTGCAGCAAGTGCCGCAACGATTGCGACAGCTTTGCCTGGCTGATCTTGCCGCCGACCGTTTCGAGTTGCCGGCGCCACCGGGCAATATCGGCCTGGGACGCTTTGCGCAATGCCGGTATCGCTTCATCGAAGCGCTTCTTGTGGAAAAACGCCACAGCCAGGCACGTCTGACAATAGGCGTTCTCTGGATCTTTCTCCAAAACCTCGCGCAGGACGGGGATGGCGTCATCGAAGCGATCGCTCGCAAACAACGCACCGGCAAGATGGACGCGCGCGGATTGATTCTTGCCGTCCACCTCGACGGCTTTCCTCAGCATCGAAATTCCTTCGTCGTGCCGGCCGCTTACATAAAGGATTTCCCCGATGTGTTCGAGTGCGACGACGTTCGTGCCGTCGAGTTCAACCGCCTTGCGCAGGGCCGGCAAGGCGTTCTCGGCCTTGCCGATGGCGTGAAGCGCCCGGCCGAGGTTAGCGTGCCCGCCCGCGTTGTTGGCATCGAGCGCAATCAGTTGACGCAGGACGGGAATCGCCTCGTCAAAGTGGCCGCGTTCGTTGAGCGCCTGTCCCAGGAAAGCCAGAGCCTTGAGATTTTTCGCGTTGATCTGCACGGCCGCGCGCAGCACGGCAAAGGCCTCGTCGGATTTCCCTGTCGCGTGCAGGCTTCTGCCGAGATTGACCCGGACGTTCTCGCTCTTCGGATCGAGTTCGAGGGCCTTGCGCAAGACCGGCACGGCTTCAGCGAAACGATTTCTCTCCATCAACGCGGCGCCTAGCTGTTGCCTGGTGAGCAAGTGCTTCTCGTCAAGTTCGACGGCCTTCTTGTAGACGGCAATCGCGTCATCGTGAGCGCCTTTGCCCCACAAGGCAATACCCAGGTTGCATTGCGCCACCACATCTTTCGGATCGAGTTCGACGGCCCGACGCAGAACGACGCTCGCCTCGTCGAAGTGTTTTCGGCTCGTGAGGGCCCAGCCCAGGTTGTGCAGCGCCGGCAGGTTCTTCGGCTCGATCTTGAGCAACGCGCGAAAAACAAGGATCGCCTGATCGAATTGCTTCGTTTCGATCAACGCGCTGCCGAGGTTCTGTTGAGCGCGCACGCATTTCGCGTCCAGCTCGATCGCTTTGCGGTAGGCCGCGATGCCTTGGTCGTGCTGGCCCAGGGCACACCAGGCGATGCCGAGATTGTGCTGCGTGAGAACATCCCTGGCGTCGATTTGGGCCGCGCGTTGCAGAGCCGTGACGGCTTCGGCGTACTGTTGCTTATCGAGCAAAGCCCAGCCGAGCGTTTTCCAGGCCAGAGCGTTCTTGGCCTCGCGGTTGGTCGTCTGCCGCAGCACGAGAATCGCGTCGTCGACCTGCCTGTTCTCGATCAGGGCAAACGCGAGGTGCTGATGGGCGAGGCTGTATTGCGCGTCGAGGGCGCACGCCTGACGCAACGCAGGCAAAGCCTCGTCGAGGCGATCGGCCGCCTTCAGGGCAAGGCCGAGGTTGAGGTGCGCCGCCGCTGACTTGGGTTCGAGCATGAGCGCCTTGCGGAACTGGGTAATCGCTTCGTCACAGCGGCGATGGACCATGAGGAAGACGCCGAACTCGACATGCGTTTCACAAGTCCGCGGCTCAATCGCTGCGGCCCTGCGTAGGAGCGCGATTGCTTCGATGACCTTGTCCGACTTGCTCAAGGCATGGCCGAGACGCATGTAAGCCGACACATTTTGGGAGTCCAATTCGATGATCTTGCAAAGAATCGGAGTGGCCTCGTCGAATCGGCCCACGTCATACAAGGCAGCACCAAGATGGCGGAACGAGACGACGTCCTTGGGCTCGAGTTCGACGGCCCGACGCAGAATGGGAATTGCCTCGTCCAGTTTGCCCGATTTCATCAGGACCGCGCCGAGCGCGGCGTGGGAACGAGCGTCGGTCGAATCGAGTTGGACCGCCTTGCGCAGCGCAGCGATGGCTTCGATGCGTTGTCCATTGTCGTAGAGGATGTGGCCCAGTTCGCCGTGCCGCTTGGCAAAATCAGGATCCAGATCGATCGCCTTGCGCAGGATGTCGATGGCTTCCTGAGTGCGCCCTTTAGCCAGGAGCGCCTTACTCATGGCAGCGTGGGCGGCGCTGTCGCCGGAATCGAGTTCGATCGCCTGGCGCAGAACGGCGATCGCTTCGTCGCCTCGGCCGACCTCGGTCAACGCCAGGCCGAGCTGCGTGCAGGGCCACGATTTGCGCGGCTCAAGCGCGCGGCATTCTTTCAACAAGAGAATGGCCTCGTCGATCCGGCCGAGTTTGTGCAATGCCGCGCTGAGTCCGGAGATGACCATCACGCTGGACGGCTGTCGGCGCAGGACCGCGTCGTAGTGCACGGCGGCTTCCTGCGTTTTCCCCTTGTCCATCAGCCGGCTGGCCAGGAGCACGGTCAAAGCGATACACTGCGGGTGGTCCTTGACCGCGTTCTTCACAAGCGCGATCGCGTCATCGTCCGGGAGCAAGCGCGCCATGCCGAAGAGATGCGCCGTCGTGGGAGGCAGCCGTTTGCCGTGGGCGGCGCGCGCTTGCTTTTGCAAGCGGACCTTGTCACTGGTAGCAATGGCAGAACGCAGCGTATTTCGCTCAAAATCAGGGTCGGCTTTCTTGAGCACCTCAAGAACGCGCGCGTTTTTTGGCTCTGCTTCCAGCCACGCATCAAGCGCGGCGATCAAACGTGCCGCGATTTGCGATTGTTTAATCGCGCGGGTGGCCTGATCGGCGGGCATCTTGAGGATGTCGATGTCATAACCGGCAAAAGCTTTTGCGTAGGCCTGTCGGGTATACGTGCCGTCACGCGCGTCTCCCATGACGGCCCAGCGGCGCGCGAAAATTTCGTCCAGAGCACTGGTGGTACTCCGGTCCTTATCCAGGCTGACGACACGCTCGGTCCAGGTCGCGAACCTTCTCCGCACAACTGCGGCGCGGAGATCGCCGAGTGCGTTGTCGGTTTGGGTCAAGTGATCGTTTTGCAAGCCATTTTCGGCTTCCTGGACGAGCGTTTGAATGGAGTCGTTTTGGGCACGCCGCTGGGCGTAATAGTTCCAAAGCCACCAGCCGCCGCAGATCACAGCGAAGAGCGAGATCACGGCGAGCGTGCCGCACCAACGGCGTGCGCGCGGATCTTGCAAAAACGCCACGGCGGTATGAATTCGGACGTATTTCACTGGTGCAGACACACAAGGAGGTCGTAAGTCCGAATCGCGAGAATCGGGCTCAGGGTTGGGATTACGCTGCAATTATTACAATTATCGGGCGTCGGACCCGTTGCCGAATGGTCAGAGTTCGCGTGGGATCTCGGAATCTCGATTTCTGGTATTGGCTGTGCCGTCTGTGCGGAAGAAGCGAAAGGATGAAGGATTTGGTTCATCCTTCATCCTTTTACTTTCGCGTCGTGAAGCGCCAGACGTGTCGCCATTCCGCTTCATTCGCGAGAGCCGTTACAATCACGATATACGTGCGCCCGGCTTCGAGCGGTTGCCGCGGATGGATGCCGATGGATGTCCGTTGCAGCTTCACGTTGAGCGGTTGATCCGGGGACGAGACGCGCACGTCCACGGCCTTGCTGGCGTCATCCATCATCGTTGCCTCTACCCGTTTGAGGACGGTTTTCGGCGGAAAGGTCAGGCTGATGGGGAAGCCGCAGTTTGATCCCTTGGCGTCATCGATGCGGTCGAAGCCGACGCACGACACATCTTTTTGATGCAAGCCCGGATACACGATGGCTTGAACACCGGGCCGGGCGGCGTTCTGGCTCGGCACGGGATAGGTTTGCACGAGTTCATCGCGGCCACCTACTGGATCGAGCACGCAGATCCATTCACCTGCCGCGTTCTGCCCGAAGCCGATGCCGACGCGCTCCAGTTCGGGCGCCAAAATCTGCACGCGGCTGAACAGCCTGCCGATCCAGCGTTCCAGCGCGTGCATCGGCTCCGCGTAGGCCACCAACGCCGCCTGGGCGGCCTTCGCACCCGCCGGGGAATGTTCGGGCTTCTGTGGGTCCTGGGTGTAGACCTTTGCCGGCGTCGCATCACTCGAATCGACATTGCGGGCCAAATAGTGGGCATGCTCCGCGCACGCTTTACTCAGCGCGGCATCGAGCATGACCTCCGCAAGTCCGGCGTCCTTGCGATGGCGATTGAGACGTTCCACGACGCGCGCCAGTCGGTCGGCGTTCGACACGAGATCTTTCTCGCGGCGTGAATCGCCTTGTTTCTCGGCACGAACTTCGCGTATCGATTCCTGCTCTTCCACGACGATGCCGATCTTGCCTTGGTTGTCCGTGTCTTGTGTGTTCTGCCACCACTGGAAACCAAAGAGCATCACGCCGAGCCCGAGCAGAATGCCGACGCCGCCCGCCGGCCACTTCGAGGTCGTGCCTGGATTACAAACGCGTCGCGATGCGGGCACGGGAGCTGGATCGACACGGATGGTTCTCGCCTGTGGCGTTGGAGCAACTTGATCTTCGGGGGAAGGCTCGATGACTCTTGACCGCTGCGCGCGCGGTTCGATGGGCCGATCCTCATACGTAGGCAACTTGGATAGCTCGAAAGGTGCGGTCTCGTCCACAAGCTCCAGCTTGGGAGCGAGGGGCGGCTCACGGTCGATTGGATCGCACGGCTCCGATTCCTCTCGGGTCGGCGCCGGCGTGGCCGCATTGCCGATCAAGCCGCGCAAGGCCCGCGCCCGCACCCAATGGCCGGAGCCTTCCTGCGTCAACATGTCGTCCGGTCCGATCGTGCCATGCGCCGCCAGCGCTGTAATTTGGGACCATCTGTAGGGGCCCTGCAACTCATTGTCGAGCGTGAAGAACCATCGCGACGCACCGGTCAATGGGAGTCCCATGATCGCCTCACAGTCCCGGCACAACGTCGCCGGCCCCATAGTGGGGGAGAAGTGTAATTGGCAATTTCAACAAAGCACGCATACCATTCGGTTCGACGGATCCTCGCCAAGGATCGCTAGAACACCCGCCATATGCTGATCGCAGGGAAAAATCAACGCTGCTCTGCGCGGTGCGTGGTCGCATACGGCTGGGGAAAAAAACCTCCCAGTTGCTCTAGCTTCCCGGACTAACGCGGGTCATAATGAAACAGGCGGACATGCGCGGCTTCCCCGGCGAAGTCGCGTTGACAGCCTCAACAGGTCTCGGCATACTCCGCCCCTCATTTATTCGGGCACAGGTTCCCAGAGAGTTCGTTGTTCGTTGCGTGATTCGGGGATCCGCGAGCTGACGCCCGCGGTGAACTCACGCCACTCGGGGGATGCAGCATGAACACTATCGGCAAGATCCTTGTGATCTTGAACTTTCTCTTTGCCATCATCGTCGGCATCGTCATGGTCATGGTCATCGGTCTGCGCACGCAGTGGAAGGACGCCTACAAGGAACTGGAAACGCAGAGCAAAGTCGTGGTAGCTCAGCGCGACGCCGCCACCAATATGAACCGCAAACTCGTGAATGACTACCGATCGGCCAAACTGGAACGTGATGAGATCGCCCAGCTGCGGGCCGACGACAAGACCGTGGCCGCCCTGAAAGAAAAGGCCGACGAAGAGAAGATCAAGCAATTCGAAAACCAGGCCATTGCCGCCCAGAACTTGTTGCAGCAAGCGTTGTCGACCAACAAGCGCATGGCGGCCGAGATCACCGTTCTCAATCAGAGCATCACCGACCGCGAAAGTTTGATCGTCAAGCTCCAGGCCGATATCAACGTGGTCCGTGTGCAGGCGCAGAACTTCGAGAGTTTGGCGCGGGCCCGCCAACTTCAGAACGAGGGGCTACTCGAAAAGGTCCGCGAACTAACTAGACAATATGCGCTACGGGAAGCCGGCGTCAATCCAGACGCCCTGGCCATACGCGATCCCAACGCGCCCAATCCGCCAGCCGTCGCGGTCAATGGCCGCATCGAGATGGTGGACGCCAAGGACAACACCCTCATTCAAATTTCGCTCGGCACCGATCACGGCGTCCACAAGAATCACACGCTTGACGTCTATCGCACCAAGCCGGAGGCCAAGTACCTCGGCATGATCCGCATTCTCGAAGCGTATCATCAACGATCGGTTGCCCAGCTCGTGACCAGCGGCAACACCGCCTACCGTCCGCCGCTGCGGCCTGATGACCTGGTCGCCAGCAAATTACGCTAAGGCGAGTGGAGCGTGCGGTCAACGAATGTGGGCTGGAGCAGCCGTCATGGCGAAAAAAGAGAAAGACAGCGAGGAAAAGGAGGATCGCTCCGACGGAACCGTCGCCGTCAACGACGCCTGGACCGGCATGCTCGCCATCTCTCTTCTCGCCCTCGGCATCGCGACCGGTATCTTGGCGTGGGACTACAACAAATACGCGGACGCAGACATACCCAAGGCCCCGTTAATAGGCAGCGCGCCCAAAGTCAGCGCCCCGAAGGCAGTGGACCCTGTCAAGATAGACCCCGCCAAAGACAAGGATAAGGACAAGGACAAAGACGGCGGTGCCGACCAGAAGAAAGCCCTCTGATCGAGGCACCGAAATACAAAGAGCGAAGTACGAAAAGGACTATCCGTTTTCGTACTTCGCTCTTCGTTCTTTGTATTTTTCTTGAAGACGCTGCCGTGCCAGATTGAGCGGGAAATACCCGATATTTGCCGTACAATAGCAGCGGAGTCCCGCCGATGTCAAAAACCAGTGCCACGTTGCTCGATCGACTGCGTCAGCGTTCCAATGAGACCGCCTGGCAGCGCCTGGTCGATCTCTACACGCCGTTGATTCGCAACTGGCTGCGGCGTTATGCCGTGCTCGATCAGGACATCGAGGACTTGGTGCAGGATGTCCTGGCGATTGTGGTGCGCAAATTGCCGGAGTTTCGCCGGCAGCCGCAGATCGGCGCTTTTCGCAAATGGCTGCGCAACATCACCGTCAACTGCCTACGTGATTTCTGGCGAGCCCAGCGGTATCGTCCCAAGGCGGGGGGAGCGGAGGGATTCGAGCTAATCCTCGATCAACTGGAGGACCCGGAGAGCGCCTTGAGCAAGTTTTGGGACCACGAGCATGACGATCATGTGACGCGCCGCCTGCTCGAAATGATCCGCCCGCGTTTCGAGCCGAAAACATGGCTGGCGTTCCAGCGCGTCGCGCTCGAAGGCGTGTCGGTCGATCAAGTCGCGCTCGATCTAGGCTTGAGCGTGAATGCCGTCTTCATCGCCAAATCGCGCGTGGTACACATGCTGCGCAAGGCGGGGCAAGGGCTGATTGAGTAGGGCGCGGCTCGTGATAGATCAACCACGAAAAACACGAACAAGAGAGCGGAATTGGCACACAAGTTCCTCCATTGCATTTTCTTGTGTGGTTCGTGTTTTTCCTGGTTAACTGTATTCGAGAGTCCGACATGGCGAATGCGGTGGACGACCATCCGAATCGCGACCAGCTGGTGGCCTTTCTCTGGGGGCATCTCTCCGGCGCGGATCTGGCGTCGCTATCCCGACACATCGAAAGCTGCGAAACTTGCTGTTTGGCCCTGCGTGACATCCCCGACGACGCCTTCGCGGCCCGTTTGCGCGACGCTAGCCCGTCGCCGACTGAAATCACGGCCGAAACGACGCAAGCTGCGGCGCGCGATCAGAAGCTGCCCGCGGAATTGCTGAATCATCCGCGCTACAAGATCGGCCGTTCTCTCGGCGCCGGCGGCATGGGCGTCGTCTATCAAGCGGAGCATCGCTTGATGGATCGCACGGTCGCTCTCAAGATCGTCCATCGCGACCTCATACGTAATCCGCGCGCTCTCGAACGCTTTCGCCTGGAATTCAAGGCGGCGGCCCGACTCAGCCATCCCAACATCGTCACCGCCTTCGATGCCGAGCAAGCAGGCGACGTTCACTTCCTAGTCATGGAGTTCGTGGACGGCATGAGCCTAGCCAACATCGTCGGCAAGAAGGGACCGCTGGACGTGATCTACGCGTGCAACTTCGTGCGCCAGGCCGCCAAGGGGTTGCAGCACGCCTTCGAGGCCGGCATGGTCCATCGCGACATCAAACCGCACAATCTGATGCTGACGCGCAAAGGGCAGATCAAGATTCTCGATTTCGGTCTGGCGCGGCTGGCAAGCGAATCGCGCGCCGAGCCGGCATCGGCGTCAGCGACGGGTAGCGACCTGGCGGGCCTCACCAGGCTCGGCGACGTGATGGGCACGCCAGAATACATGGCTCCCGAGCAGATTAGCGATCCGCATAAGGCGGACATCCGCGCGGATATCTACAGCCTGGGCTGCACGCTCTTTTATCTCATCACGGGCGAACCTCCGTTCAAGGACGAATCACCGATGGGCTTGCTTTTTTCGCAGCGGCACAAACAGCCGCCGACATTGAGCGACGTGCGGCCCGACACAGCCCGGGAATTGTCCACGCTCGTCGCCAAAATGTTGGCCAAGGAGCCCGCCCAGCGTTTCGCGACTCCGGCGGAGATTGTCAAGGCACTGGCCCCCTTCGTCAAACCGCCCCCCGCGCTGCCACCCAAGGCTGCCGTCGTCTCCGAACCGCCGCCGGCGCGCAGTGAAGTTCTGCCAAGCCCCGCGCCGCCGCGTCCCGATCCAAACCTCTTCCAGGCTCGCTGCCCGTTCTGCGCAGCCGGCGTCCGTCTGCCGCAGAAGGCGCTCGGCGCCAGTATTCCGTGCCCGCATTGCAGCAGCTACTTCACAGCCGTGCCCATGGATGACGCTTGCCGATCGTGACGACCCATTCTTTGACTGCCAACCGATTCAAAAAAACCGACCGCCCATTGCAAATTTCTCTGAAAGAAATCCTTCCGGGTTGCCATTCCTATATGGCGGCCAACCAGCACACGTGATCGTGTAGCATTTCCAATCCCGTCTTACTCATGTCAGCCAAGGAGATTCCCATGAACCGCTTCCCGTCACTCGTTGCGTTCGGTTTCGCTGGACTGCTGAGCTTTGCCATCGCCATACCCGTACTCGGCCAAGGGGGAACCAATGGTGGCGGGCAGAAAAGCAAAGGCGGCAGCCAGGGCCAAGGTGGCGGGCAGAAAAGCAAAGGCGGCGGAAAGGGCGGCCAAGGTGGCGGGCAGCAAAGCAAAGGCGGTGGGCAGGGAGGACAGGGGGGCGGCATGCAATTCACTCCCAATTGTCCGAACTCTCAACAATCTTTCGGCCAAGGTGATATGCAGAACCCGTTCATGCAGCAAGGCGGCGGCACGCAGAATCCCTACACTCTGCAAGGCTTCGGCATGCAGAACCCCTTCATGCAACAAGGCGGCGGCATGCAGAATCCCTACACTCTGCAAGGCTTCGGCATGCAGAACCCCTTCATGCAACAAAGCGGCGGCATGCAGAATCCCTACACTCTGCAAGGCTTCGGCATGCAGAACCC
>SYHD01000098.1 GCA_005799265.1 Planctomycetia bacterium
GGGGCTTCACGCAGGACGACGCCCACCTGTTCATCACGTCCGAGCAGGTTGCATCAGAGTTCCGCGCTAATATTGAGTTCGTGCTGTTCTTCTTCAAGACGCTCGGCCTGACCGATTATCGCGTCCGCCTCGGCTTCCGCGATCCCGCCAGCACGAAATATGTCGGGAGCAACGAGGATTGGGATGCGGCGCAGGCCTCGCTCGAAGCCATCGTCAAGTCGCTCGGCATGACCTACAGCGTCGAGCCGGGCGAGGCGGCGTTCTATGGCCCCAAGGCGGATTTCGTCGTCAAGGACTGCATTGGCCGCGAGTGGCAGCTTGGAACCGTTCAACTCGATTACAACTTGCCCAAGCGCTTCGACCTGGAGTACGTCGGCGCGGACAACAAACCGCATCGGCCAATCATGATCCATCGCGCGCCGTTCGGTTCGATGGAGCGATTCATGGGCATTCTGATCGAGCACTTCGCCGGCGCGTTTCCGTTCTGGCTGGCGCCGGAGCAGGTGCGCATCGTGACCGTCAGCGACAAGTTCCGCGAATATGGCGAGAAAGTCGAACGGGAGCTGCGCGAAAAGGGCTTCCGCGTCACGGGTGATTATCGCCCCGACAAGATTGGCGCCAAGATCCGCGAGGCACAGCTCGAGAAGATCCCGTATATGCTCGTCGTCGGCGACAAGGAGCAATCTGCGGGTACGATCGCGGTTCGTTCGCGTGCTGAAGGGGACCGCGGGGCGATGGCGATGGCCGATTTTATCGATCGTATCGACCGAGAGGGGCGAGAACGGATGTTGACACCCGCCCCTTAGTCGCAAGCGGCGAAAAAGCCATTTGCAATCAACCACCCGCTTCGATTAAGATATACATAGCATTATCCGCCGGTCTTACGGCAACCGCCCATATTGCAGGGAGCGTCAACGATGGCCGTCAAGTCCAGCTTCAAGCAGCAATGCCCCAGCTGTGAAGCGATGATCAGCGTCAAAGAGAACATGATCGGCAAGAAGGTCGAGTGCACCAAGTGCAAGGACAAGTTCATTGCCGAAGCTCCCGACGATGAGGATGACAAGCCCGCGAAGAAAAAAGCAAAAGCCGAATCGAGCAACGCCATCACCAGCAAGACGCCCGCGGCAGGCAAGCGGCCCAAACTCGACGTGGTGGACAAAGTCGACGACGATCTAGAAGTGATCGACGAGCGTCCATCGAAGGACAAGAATAAATCGAAGAATAAGTCTCGCAAAGACCTCGATGACGACGAAGCCGACGAGAAAGTTCGCAAGAATAAGAAGGACGATGACGACGAGAAAACGCCCAAGAAAAAGAACGACAAGATCAACGCCAACAAGCTCACCATCGGTCTCGGCCTGGCGATCGTCGGCGTGATCATTCTTTGCGTGGCGGCCTTCTTCCTCTTGCGCGGCGGGAACCGCGGCGTCGAAAACGGCACACCCATCGTCCAGAAGCCTCTGCCCCCAGTCGTGGACGAAAAAAAACCCGAGAAAAAGGCGGAGCCCGCCAAGAAAGACGACACCAATCCCATCGAGACCGGCCCCCTTCCCCTCGACGATGTGGAGCGCGCCAAGCTCACCAATCTATTACCGCCCGACTCGGAATACATTGGGCACGTCCTCTATGACATGCTGTTCCAGGTAAACGGTCCGCTGCGCGATGTCGTTTTCCAAAAACCCGGCACGCTTGAAGACGGCGAGCTGAAGAAACAACTCGGCTTCTCGCTTTTGGCCATCGACGATATCCTCTGCGCGGAAAAATACACATCGCCTGGGTGGCGTTACACCGTCCTGCATTTCACCGAGGTCCTCAAGGAGGACGAATTGAAGCGTGCTCTGCGTCTGAAACCCGTAACGCCGATCGAAGGATTGGCCTATTATCAACTCCCCGCGACGCATCCCTGGCTCGATCAGCTCGGTCGTTTCAGCTTCGGCGTGCCCAATCAGATACGGCAATTCGATGCCCGCACGCTCGCCAAGCCGACGTTTGTGCGGCTGCACAATCCGCAGACGTTGGTCATCGCCGATGCGATGCCGATGGAGCAATTTCTCAAAGCCAAGGGGGAATTCCCCAGGCAAAACACGGAGCCGGCGCCTGCCGCGCCTGCCGCGACGGCCGCGCCGCGCTGGGGCAATCGCAAGCAGACCTTCGTCTCCACAAATGTGGAATTCGTCCACGCCCAGCCGGACCCCGAGGGAGGCGGGCGCGAGGAACCGTACCTGACCATCAAGCCCAGCCTGAAGAAAATTATCGACCGCATGGAAGGGCGCGGCCCCGATGTCAAGGAGAAGCTCGAGGGCAAGGTCCTCGTCAGCTCCGTGACCGACATGGACGCCAACATCGTCACCACCAGCGCGCCTGAATTCAAGGATTTGATCGTGCGCCGCCCCCGCCAATTCTGGGACGCGACGCTGCTCTTGTCCGAACGCAAACCGCGCGTCCGGCAACTCGGCACCAGCCTGATCTCGCGCGACACCTTGAGATACCTCCTGAAGAACGAGATCATCTGTGCTCAGGAAATTGATGCCGGCGAATTTCACGATGAACTGGTCGGCCGCGGCGCCAACACGGTGGCCCGGATCATCAAACGCTTCTTGAACCACGACGTGAATACTCCGGGCGCGATCGAGAAGAAGCCGGGCGATCCTGAAAACAAACCAGGCGAACCGAGGCCGGCGGCGACCACATCGGAGATCCGTGTGCAGAAAAATTTCGGCACGGTCGAGTTCATCCTCGATCTGTCGCTGGATGGGGCGGCGCTGGACACGATGCGCGGCCTCGCCACGTTGATGTCGAGCACGCTGCGCGTGGACCTGGAAGCCGGGGCCCATCTCTCGCCGCGTCACACGCTCGCCCATGCCGGGCGCGAATTTAGCGAAAAAGGCCTGTCCGAACGCGAACTCCCCAGCCAGGCCTTCCCACCCGGCGTCTTCCGCCGTGCCGATGCGCCCTTCCGCGCTGATCGCGAGCCCAAGAATCGCATTAGCTGGATGGCCGGGTTGCTCCCGTATCTGGGCCATGAGAATCTGTTCGGCCGTATCAAGTTCGATCAATCGTGGCGCCACGAGAGCAACTTGCTGGCGGGCAACACGCTTGTGCCGCAGTTCCTTGATCCATCGTACCCGTACCACACGCGCCACGTCGCCGTCGATGGCTTGAACGTCGATTTCGCCGCCACCCATTACGTCGGCATCGCCGGCGTCGGCCTGGACGCCGCCTACTACAAACGCGGCGACCCGCTCACCGACAAGAAACGCGGCGTGTTCGGCTATGAAGAGTCGGCGTCGCTCAAGGAGATCATCGCCGGCCGCGGGCTTTCCAACACCATCATGATGATCCAGGTTCCCCACGATCCTCGGGACAACCTCACCAGCGTCTACCCCTGGATGGCGGGCGGCGGCGCCACCATCCGCGGCGTCCCCGAAAAAGACTCCATCCAGCCCTTCGTGCTCAACAAGGACCGGAACGGCAACGTCATTCGCCACAAGAACAAGAACGGCACGTTCGTCCTCATGACCGACGGCTCGGTCCGCTTCGTTGACGAAAACGTTTCCGACGATGTCTTCAAGGCCATGTGCACGATCCAGGGGCCGAACCCGATCGGTTATAATCTGCAGGGCGATCCCCACACGCCGCTGGTGCCGCTGCCCGATCCAGCGGCCGAGGCGCCGGTCGAGACGCCCAAGGTCGATCCGAAAAAGAAAACGCCGTAGCCGCTCGCGAAACAGTGAACCACGGGGAGCACGGGGACACGGGGAAGAGCCAGAGAAACACGACGTTAACAACGGTCGAAAATCCCTCCGCACTTGTGACGACGCTTTTCATGAGCATCTTACTTGTATCTTTCTCTTGATGTGCCCCGTGCTCCCCGTGGTTCCATTTTCGGATTATTGCGAGGGATTGCCGCGTCTCCTCTTCGTGTTTCCTCATGATGCCCCACTTCACCCACCCCTGGGCGTTCCTACTCTTCCCACTGGTGCCGGTGGTCGCCTGGCGTTTGGCGGGGCGTTCGCGCGGCGCCTGGCGATTCTCCGATCGTCGGCTGCTGCCCAGGCTTGCGAGTTGGCGCGCCATCGTAGCGACTTGGGGTTCTCCGCTGCTTCGCGTCATGGCACTGACGCTGACGATTGTCGCGCTCGCCGGCCCACGCTGGGTTGATGAAAGCCAGCGTCTGCCGACCGAAGGCATCTCCATTGCGATGGTGCTTGATGTCTCGGTCAGCATGGGCCAAAATGCGGACTTCGACTGGGAAAACACCAAGATCACGCGGCTGTTAGGAGTCAAGAAGTTGTTTCGTCTTTTCGTCGCCGGCGGCCAAGGCCCCGATGGGGTCGAGCTTAAAGGCAGGCCGCACGACTTGATCGCACTGGCGCCTTTCGCGACCCACCCGGAGACTGCATGCCCTTTGACGCTGGAGCATGCCGCCCTGTTGCGGAAGATGGAGGCGCAAGAGCATCGCGACACGACCAACGCCGGCGACGGAATCGCGTGGGGATTGTTCGTGCTAGAAAGTGCGTCGACGAAACGAAAAGTGCTCGTCTATCTGTCCGACGGTGAAAGTGATCCGGACAAGAAATTGACGCCGCGTCAGGCCGCCCAGCTTGCCGCCGGCCTGTCGATTCCGATCTACGCGATCGACGCTTCGCCTGAACAGCCCGAGGACAAGAAGGATGCCAAGGCGCTGGCCGATGCCCGTGCGACGATGCAAGCCCTGGCCAAGATGACGCAAGGCGAGTATTTTCGCGCACAAGACGGCCGCGGTCTACTGAAGGCATACGAAAGCATCGACAGGATCGAGCGCGAACGCATATTGAGCTTTCAGTATCGGCGCTACTACGAGGCCTACCTCTGGTTCGCCCTCGCGGGGCTAGGATGCTGGTTGCTGTTGATCGTGTTGGAAGCGACGTTCTGGCGACGTGTGCCGTGAATTGCCGCTTGTGGTTAAGCGCTCACAGTGAAGCACCGCATCGCCCGGCGCCGCAAAGCGAGCGCTAAGCCGCGAGCGGCGGAGAAGAAGATGTTGTCCACGTGGTTCGCAACCCCGGTACTTCTCTGGACGCTCTACGCCGTCCCCGTGTGCGTTTGCTTCCTGACCTACGCGCGTTTCCGCCGCCAGCGCGCCATGGCCCGTCTCGCCAACGCCGTGCCGCTGCGCAAACAAACGCTTATGCACTCGTCAATGCGAAGCTGGAAGACGCTGGCGACGCTTCTGGGCATCGGCCTGATCGCGCTGGCGTGTGCCGGGCCGCAGTGGGGGCTCGATCGCAGCGCCATGCAGCGCAAAGGCCGCGACGTCATCATCGTGCTCGATTTGAGCCGCAGCATGCTCGCCGAACAGCCGAGCCGGCGCGAGCTGGGCGTCCGCGCGCTGCGGCATTTGGCCGACACGTTCGAGGAGCACGGCGGCAATCGCGTTGCGCTCGTCGCCTTCGCGTCCAAGGCGAGGCTCTTCTTTCCGCTCACGCAAGATTACGATCACCTCCGCCATACTCTGACACAGATCGAGGCGGACGATTATCAACGCCTCGCCGATCCCGAACCGGCGTTCGGGACCCGCATCGGCGCCGCGCTCAAGCTCGCAGTCGCTTCGATCGACCCGGCACGCGTCAATCGCCCGATCATCGTCCTGCTTTCGGACGGCGACGATCCCGCCGGCGACGACGAATGGCTCCACGGCGCCATCGAAGCGAAGGCCAAGCAAATCCATGTTCACACCGTCGGCATTGGCAATCCGCACCAGGATCAGACCATCCCCGTCGGCAACGAAATCCTGCAATTCGCGGGTCAGCCCGTCCTCACGCGGCTGCACGAGAAGCCGCTCGAGGAAATCGCCCGACGCACGGCTGGTCAGTATCTGGCTGCGCGCACCGAGACGTTCCCCTTGGGCGACTTCGTGCAGTATCTTCTGGACGCGGATGAATTGCGCGAGGAGATATTGCCCGATCACGCGCTGCCGATCTTGCAGCTTCAGTACGCCTGGTTCCTTCTGCCGGCCGTGCTTCTTTTCATGCTGACAATGCTCTTGAACGAAGGACCGTCTCCCACGAAGTCGAACGCTCCGGTCAAGTCGTCCGCACTTCGAAACCCGCGCAGCGCCGCCGCGCGTGCGAAATCGGCCGCGTTTCTTGTTGTCCTGTTCGCGATTCTTGGCATGAGCGCCGCCGATCCGCCGACGCCGGAATCGCTCTTACGTCAAGCTAATGAAGCGTTCGGTCGTCAGGACTACAAGGCCGCGCTGGAGTTCTACGAAGGCGCGGAGGCGCTTACGCGCGATCCGGGGTTAGTCTCCTTCAACAAGGCCGCCGCGCATTATCGGCTCGGCCAATACAAGGACGCCATCGAATGCTATCGCCGTTGCCTGGAGGATGATCGCGCATCGAAGGAACGCAAGGCCCGCGCGTATTTCGACATGGGCAACGCGCTCGTGCAATACGCAGACGACAACCCGCGCTCGCTCGCCGAGGCCGTGGCGGCGTATCGCCTGTGCCTGCATCAAGCTGAGTTGCCAATGGAGTTGCGCGCCAAGGCCCGGCACAATCTGGAACTGGCCCAGATGCTGTGGCTCAAGCTGAATCCCAAGGACGTGCCCGAGAGTTCCGCGCCGAAGAAGAACCCGTTCGAGGAGGAAACGCCCCAGGCCTCCGATTTCACGTATCAGCCGGTCGATCCGACGAAGAAATTCGAAACGCAGCAATCCGACGACGTGCCCGCCAATCAGAAATCGAAGAATCTGCGGAGTCAGGGCATGGCGACCAATCTTTCGGACTCGGACAAACTCGACCCGCTGTCGCACGACGCGGCCTTGAGCATGCTCGCCAACGAGACGCGGCGCATCGCCAATGCACGCCGCCAACAGCACAACCCTGGCGGACCAGCCATGCTTGCGACGAAGGATTGGTGAACCATGGATCGCCAAACGAAAACTTGCCCGTGGCACAATCAAGGGACGTCCTCGCTTGCGCTGCAGGCTAGTTTCGTGTTGTTGTTCTTGATGGCTCCCACCACGTTTGCACAACGGCCGCTCAAGCCGCCGGCCGGAACCAAGTCGATCGATCCCCGGGCTGAATTTCGACCGGACGGCTTCAGCAACTTCGTAGGCAAATACTCCTGCGAAGTGAACGCGGCTCCCACCGAGGTTCACGTCGAGGATGCGATTCGCCTGGAGATTCGCATCACCGGCGCCGTGCCCGACCGATGCAATGCCTACCGCGACGACTTGAATGCAGTCGGCTGGATTGTCGAGGCCGCGAAAGTCATGCAAGAAAAATACGAGCCGAACCGCAAGCATCTTCACAACCTGTTCCCTCTGTCCTGGGCCAAGGATTTCTACCGGCATGAGATGCGCGACGAACACAAGATCCTCCGTGCCGACAAGACCTGGCTCTTCGTCTATCAACTGAAACCAAAGCACGTCAACGTCAAGGCAATCGACGGCATCAAGCTCGTTTACTACGACCCGGCGTTCGGCCCCGAGCGCGGCTTCATCACCTTGCCCTCGGATCCGATCAAGTTGGCCGTGAAGCCGAAACCGGAGGTAGTCCCGAACATTGGGATTGACGACAGCGCATTCCCGGCGTCGTTTTACGAGGGGCCCGAAACAGGCACGCTGCTCGCTCCGATAAGAACGCTTTTGATTCCGCCCCTATTTCAGATCGCTCTGTTTCTTGGGCTGGTCCCGGTCACATGCGTGATCGGCGTCTTGGCGTTTCGGCGCCTGCGCCCCGCTGCAGCGGCGCTCGAAAAACGATCGCGCGGCGCGGCGGCACAGCGCGCTTTCGCCCAACTCCGCACAGGCGAGCCGGCGTGGATTGTCGTTGAACGCTATCTGCAAGAGCGCTTTGCCTTCCCGGCAGTCGATGCGACGCCGGCGGAAGTTGCCATCTTTTTGAAGCGGCACGGCTTCGCGTTGGTTATTTGTGAACAAGCCCGCGTGTTTCTTGATGTCTGTGACGCAGCACGGTTCATGACTGCGGCCGCTGCGCCGACCCGTGACGCAGCCGCTCGCTTGATTGAGGCTCTGGAGGCTGATCCATGCGCCCGCTCGTAGTGCAAGCGACTCGCGCAACCACATGGATGCGATGCAAGCGAGATGCCTTCGCGACGGTTTTGCTCATGCTCGCCGCGGGCACGACGCCCGCGCTCGAACCTCTACCTCGTGCGGCGTTGATTTCACTCGAAAAAGCCGACGCTGCGTTTCGCGCGGGGGTGGAGAAAAAGGCCGTCGTCCTGGCCGCACGCAAACATTTCGCCGAGGCAACGGATCATTATCTCGACGTGCATCGTCGAGGCATTCGCAGTCCCTCGCTCTACCTCAAGCTCGGTAACGCCGCAGCCTTGGCTGACCGCTGGCCCGAAGCGCTCTGGGCCTATCACATGGGCCTCAAGCTCGACCCCAATAACGCAAGGCTGCGCACGCATCTGACATTCGTCCGCGCCAAGGTCATCTATCCCCCTGCGAACTTCGGTCGACCCGATGCCGACACATGGCCCGTCTGGCTTCATCGGCCGAGCGTTGGCGAACTCTTGCTGATTGGCGCACTCGCCTATCTCCTGACGTACATCTTGGCAGCCATTGCGTGGCTGCGCGGGGCCGTGAAGCTGATCGTGGTCGCGCTCGTGTGTCTATCGGTTGCCGGGAGTGCCGGCTTCGCCTATTGGCGTTCAAACGAGCAAGCCACGGTCGATCGCGATACGCCGCTCGTCATTATCGTGTACAACACGCCGTTCCAGCGCGGCAACGGCACGAGCTATCCTCAGCACGCAATCCTGCCGCTGTTGCCGCGCGGCATGGAGGTGCGTCGCCTTCACGTGCGCGGCCATTGGCTGCAAGTGCGGCTGTCAACAGGCGAGGTCGGTTGGATTCCGACGAGTGCTGCCCTTGTTGTTGAGCCTTGAATAGAATGGCAGTGGCGAGCCGAGCCGAGTATGCGGCCGGGTAATTCGCCGTCCCGCAACCCGGCCGTTTACGCGGCTTGGCGCGCCAATTCAACGAAAGGCCCCGCGTGTCCAGCGACAAAATCAGCGAGTACCTGGCCCAGTTCAGTCAGGTGCGCAATTCGATCATCGAACAACTGAAACGCACCGTCGTCGGCCAGTCCGACGTCATCGAGCAGATCATGGCCGCCATCTTCACGCGCGGGCACTGCCTGCTCGTCGGCGTGCCGGGCCTGGCGAAGACGCTGATGGTCAGCTCGATCGCGCAAATCCTCGACGTGCAATTCAAGCGCATCCAGTTCAC
>SYHD01000099.1 GCA_005799265.1 Planctomycetia bacterium
CTTGCCGAGATAGTGATCGACGCGGTAGACCTGATTTTCCTTCCAGTACGAGAGGATTTCCTTGTTGAGGTTGATGGCGCTGGGTAGGTCGGTGCCGAAGGGCTTCTCGACGATGATGCGTTTCCAGCCGGGCATGGTTTTGAAGCCGGCCTTATCGAGGTTGCCGGAGATGAGACCGAAGGCCCAGGGAGGCGTGGCGAGGTAAAAGAGGACGTTGCCGCCCACGTGATACTTGGAGTCGAGCTGGGTGACGAGGTCGTGCAATTTCTTGAACGCCGATTCGTCATCGAACTTGCCGGGGGTGTAATAAAGGCGTGCGCAGAGCTTGTCCCAGACCTCTTGGTTGAAGTCTTTGCGGGTCTTGAATTCCTTGACCCCGCTGGTCATCCTGTCGCGAAATTCCTCGGTAGTCCACTCGCTCATGGCACTGCCGATGATCGCGAAGTGCTCGGGCAACAGGCCGTCGCAGGCGAGGTTATAGAGGGCCGGTATGAGCAACCGCTTGGTGAGGTCGCCGGAGGCGCCGAAGATGACGAGGATGCAATTTTCGCCCGGCGGCTGATCAGGCGCCAGTGCGGATGTCTGAGCGGTTTGGGTGGTTGGCATGGTGAGGGATCCTTTCTTGTCGACACGTATTCGTATGGCCGCTTGCGGCTTGGCGTTCGTGGCGCCGTACGATCGCTAAACCGCAGCCGGCACTCATTCTCGCCATTCATCGAGCAGTGACGCCGCGAGCGCCGTCCAGCCCGTCTGGTGCGACGCCCCCAGGCCCGCGCCGTTATCGCCGTGGAAGTATTCGTAGAAAAGCACGTGGTCGCGCCAGTGCGGGTCCTCCTGAAACATCGTGCTGCCGCCATAGACGGGACGGCGCTTTTGGCCGTTCACCGTGAAGATGCGAATGAGCCGATCGGACAGCTCTTGGGCCATTTCCTTGAACGTCTTGGCGGGCCCGCCGCCGGGCAGCTTGACCGCGAAGGAGGAGCCGTACGCCCGGCCCAGCTTGCGGAACGATTCGACGAGCAGGAAGTTGGTGGGCAGCCAGATCGGCCCGCGCCAGTTGGAGTTGCCCCCCTTGATCTTGGAGACTGCCTCGGCCGGCTCGTAGCCGACGCTCTTGCCGTCGAACTCGAACGGATGCTTCTCGTGGAACTTGGACATACTGCGAATGCCATAGTCGGAGAGGAATTCGTCGGGGTCCCACACACGTGCAAGCAGGCGAACGAGCTGCTCCTGGTCGACGATAGTCAGGACGTGCGTCGTTTCGCCGTCGCGTTCGATGGTGTGCACCACACCCTTGACGAGATCCGGGCGGTTCTTGAGGAACCAGTTGACGTTGGCGTTGAATTCCTTGAACTGCTTGAGCCAGGAGACGTCCAGCCGTTCGACGGCGAACAATGGAATGAGGCCGACGAGGGAGCGCACGCGGAACTTGCGGTGTCGGCCGTCCGGATAGCGCAGCACGTCGTAGAAGAAGCCGTCATCGTTGTCCCAGAGGGGCTCCTTGTTGCCCATGCGTTTCATGGCGGCCGCGACGTAGGCGTAGTGCTGGAAGAACTTGGTGGCCAGGTTTTCATAGGCGTGGCTGTAGGTAGCCAGCTCCAGAGCGATCTGCATCATGTTGAGGCAGAACATGCCCATCCAGCCGGTGGCGTCGGCCTGCTCCAGCGTCGAGCCGTCGTCGCATTTCATGCTGCGATCGACGACGGTGATGTTATCGAGGCCGAGGAAACCGCCTTCAAAGATGTTGCTGCCATCGGAATCGACCTTGTTGATCCACCACGCGAAGTTGATGAGTAACTTGTGAAAGCAGCGTTCAAGGAAGGCGCGGTCTCCCGTGCCGGTGCGTTTGCGATCGAGCAGATAGACGCGCCAGACCGCCCAGGCGTGCACTGGCGGATTAAGATCCGAGAACTCCCATTCGTAAGCCGGGATCTGGCCGTTGGGATGCTGAAATTGATCGAACAGGATGACCCAGAGCTGGTTCTTGGCGTAATCGGGATCGATCAGGCCGAGGGTTACACAGTGAAACGCCAGGTCCCAGGCTGCGAACCACGGATACTCCCACTTGTCCGGCAACGTCATGATGCGCATCGAATTCAGATGCCGCCATTGCTTGTTGCGGATGTTGATGCGCTCTTGTGGCGGCGGCATATCGGGGAAATCGCCCGTTAGCCAAAGGTTCACATCGAAGAGGTAGCTCTGCTTCGTCCATAGCAGCCCCGCCAGCGCTTGACGCTGCACACGCTTCTCGTCAGCGCTCGCGCCTGGCTTGTGAATCTCCGCATAGAATTCGTCCGCCTCGGCCTTGCGCTTGGCGACGATCCCATCGACCTCGGCAATCGGCGTGGTCAGGTTGTTTTTGTCGGAGAGGCGCAAGCGCACGACCACGGACCCGCCCGCCGGAACCGCAGGAAAGTGATAGTGCAGCGCCGTTTTCGTGCCGATCAGCTTCGGGTTGACGCACGGCTCGCCGCCAACGATGGCGCGATGGAAGGCGTCCTTCACGTATGGCTTGCGGCTGATGCTGTCGGGTCCGTAAACGCGCTCGGCGTTCGTCTCATTGAACGTGAAAAGCATCGCGCCGTCGGCAGGCCCGTAGAGCGTGCGCTCGCCGAGTCGATAGTTGACTGGAATATTGGCAAGCGTTTCAACGCCCAAGTCGTCGCAGGTGAGGCTGGTGAAGCCCTTGCCGACAGGACCGGGACGGATGACAGGCTCCTTCTGCGGCTCCGAGTACCACGCCCAGGTGTTGCGAAACCACAAATGCGGCAGGATGTGCAAGGGCGCCGCCTCGGGACCGCGGTTGAACGCCTCGATGCGGATGCAAATGGCTTCCGTTGTCGCCTTGGCGTATTCGATGACGATGTCGAAGTAGCGCTGCTCGTCGAAGATGCCTGTGTCGAGCAGCTCGTATTCAAAGCCCTGGCCGTTGCGTTCGCGGTTCTTCTCCGCCAGGTCGCAATAGGGGTATTCGCGCTGCGGATACTTGTAGAGAAACTTCATGTACGCATGAGTCGGCAGGTTGTCGAGATGGAAGTAGTATTCCTTGACATCTTCGCCGTGGTTGCCCTCGTGCGGCGTGAGGCCGAAAAGGCGTTCTTTGAGGATCGGATCCTTGCCGTTCCAGAAAGCAGGCGCGAAGCAGAGGAGTTGATAGCGATCGCAGATGCCGGCGATGCCGTCCTCGCCCCAGCGATAGGCCTTGCTGCGGGCCAGGTCGTGCGGCAGGTGGCCCCACGCGTTACCGTCAACGCTGTAGTCTTCGCGCACGGTTGCCCACGAGCGATCGCTGAGGTAAGGCCCCCAGCGCCGCCAGGAATAGACATCATCGGTGATTTCTTGAAGTCGCTTTTGTTCTGCGGTTGCCATACGAGCCAATCGGAGGTCAGGAGTCAATCGCTGGGAAGTTTGGGATCCATGTCTCAATTTACATTTTCAGATTGGTAGCGGCAGCTTCGTCCACGAACCAAATCAAGCTGCCCGTGCTCGGCTGAATCATTTGGCTGGGCAGCCGTTGGTGATCGGGCGGGCCTTCGAGCACCTCGACCAGCACCGCCGCCTTGTCTGCCCCGGCCACCAGAAACAGCACGTTGGCGGCGCGATTCAAGTACGGGGCAGTCATTGTCAGCCGATCGGCGTTGAACTTCGGCACAAAGTTGGACACCACCCAGCGCTTGGTCTCCTTCAAGGCTGTCGTCTGCGGGAACAACGATGCGGTATGCCCGTCCGGCCCCATGCCGAGCAGGACCAGGTCGAGCGGATCGTTGCCGCAAACACGAGTCAACGCCGCCTGGTAGTCGCTTGCTGCCACATCGCGGTCGTTGCGTTCGGCCTCCATGCGGTGGATTTGCGCCGCCGGGAGTGCGAGCTTTTGCAGGAGTGCCTTGTGCGCCATGCCGTAGTTCGAATCGGCGTGATCCGGCGGCACGGCACGTTCATCGCCCCAGAAGAATTCGACGCGCGTCCAATCAACCTGGGCGCGATACGGCGCATCGGACAACAGTTGATACAGCAGCTTCGGAGTCGAGCCGCCGCCCAGCGCGACGGTAAATCGGCCCCGCGCATTAATTGCAGCTTGCGCGAGTGGTATGAACTCCTGCGCCGCAGCGCGGCTTACTTCGTTGACATCGGCAAACCGGCGCACGATTCGATTGGGCATGTTGGGTTCCGAGTCGCCTTTCTTCGTTTAGCGCCTGCATGGCGCCATGCGGGCGCTAAACGAATACACGGGTTCATCCTAATGTCCGCCGAACTTGCGGCGCATCGCCTGCACGATCTTCCAGGCGAAGTCTTCTTCATGCCGCGATGTGAAACGCGAGTAGAGCGACGTCGTCAGCACCGGACACGGCACGCCCTCGTCAATGGCGGCAAGCAATGTCCAGCGGCCCTCGCCGGAGTCCGGGACGCCGCCGTCCCTGACCGAATTGGTTTCGACCGGCAGCTCCGAGTTCTCCAGAAACGCCTCGGCAGTCAGGTCGAGCAGCCACGAGGCGATAACGGAGCCGCGGCGCCAGTTCTCGCAGACGGCCTGCATGTCGAAATCGTACTGATAGTGCTCCGGCTCGCGCATCGGCGTGACCTCGGCGCTGGCAGCGGTGCGGCCGGCCTTGCCGACGTTGGCATGCTTGAGGATGTTGAGCCCCTCGGCGTAGGCGGCCATGATGCCGTATTCCATGCCATTATGAACCATCTTGACGAAATGACCCGCACCGGACGGGCCGCAGTGCAGGTAGCTGTCGGCCGACGTGCCACTGGCCGTGACCTCCGGGCCGTGTACGGCATGCCAGTGTCCTTTCGCGTCCTTTTCTGCCCCGGTCACCTTGCGGACCTTGGTGGGCGGCGTGTCGCCCTGGCCGGGCGCGATGGCCTTGAATATCGGGCCGAGGCGCTCAACCGCCGCCTTGTCGCCACCAATCATCAGGCAGTAGCCGCGCAGAAGGCCCCAGACGCCGCCCGAGGTGCCGACGTCGAGGTAGTCGATGCCCTTGGCCTTCAGCTCTTTGCTGCGGCGGATGTCGTCGATGTAGTAGCTGTTGCCGCCATCGATGAGAGCGTCGCCTTTCTGGAGTAGCGGCGCATAGATGTTGGCGACTTTGTCGGTGATGCCGGCGGGGATCATGAGCCAAACGGCACGTGGGCCCTTGAGCTTGGCTACCAACTCCTGCGGAGTGGCCGCTGGGATGATCTTGCCGCCGGTCTTCTCCATCGCCTGCTTGATGTCTTTGACGACATCTTCGGTGATGGTCGCAACGGTCGACTTGATGGCGACCGTGGCTTCGATCACCTTGGGATCCGTGTCGGTGACAACGACCTCGTGGCCGGCTTTGGCAAGCCGCCATACCATGTTTTGGCCCATTCTTCCCAGGCCGACCATTCCGAGTTGCATGTCTTGCTCCTTATCGTTGGTTAGGATTTCGAACGTTCATGTTTGGTTACGCCGGTTTCGTGGTAGATCAGGACCGTGTGGGCCATCTTCAGAAATAGCCCGGTGCCGAGGACACCGGGGATGGCCAGGATCTCACGCTCCAGGTCGGCCGGTTTGGCCAACGTTGTGATCTGGCAATCGAGGATAATATTATGATTGTCCGTCACGAACGGGCTGCCGTTCTTGCCACGCGGCTTCGGTACACAGCCAAGCGCCGCGAGCCGTCTGCTGCACAGAGCGGCGCCGAAGGGACCGACTTCCACCGGAAGGACGCCGTGATCGCCGAGCGTTTCGACCCACTTCTCCTCGCCGGCGACGATGATGAGCCGATCGGAGGAAGCTGCCACGATCTTCTCGCGGACGAGCGCGCCACCGAGTCCCTTGATGAGGTCAAGGTTCGGATCGACCTCATCGGCGCCGTCGACGGTGAGGGCGAGTTGCCCCGCCTGGGCGAGCGTGGTGAGCGGAATGCCGAGTTCGGTCGCCAGGTCGGCGGTGATTTGCGACGTGGGAACGCCGCGCACGCGGAAGCCTTGCTTGACGCGTGCGCCGAGGCCGCGCACAAATTCCATCGACGCCCGGCCGCTGCCCAGGCCGATGATGCTGTCGGGCGGGATCATCTCCAGGGCCGCGGCGACCGCTGCTTGCACGCCTAGATGTTTCGGATCGTCTGTCACGCGCGGGGCGCTTTCCTGCATGGCCGCTTGGGGCGTTACATAGGGGCTTGTTCATCCCACTGCAAAGCCGCAAGCGGCAGGTATCATTTCCGACCCAGTTGTGCCTTCGCCGCCGTAATCACGTTTTCCGTCGTGAAGCCAAATTTCTTTTGCAGCTCCTTGAGCGGCGCCGATGCGCCGAAGGTGCGCATGGCGATGATCTGGCCGTCAAGGCCTACGTAGCGCTCCCAGCCAAACGTCGAAGCCTGCTCGACCGCGACGCGGGCTCGCACCGTGGGTGGCAGGACGCTGTCGCGGTATTCCTTGGGCTGGTGCTCGAACAACTCCCAGCAGGGCATGCTGACGACGCGGGCCTTGATCCCCTCTGCCGTGAGCTTTTCAAACGCCTCGACGCACAGATAAACTTCGCTGCCAGTCGCCAGCAGGAGCACGTCCGGTTTGCCGCCGGGGGCATCTGCCAACACGTACGCGCCCTTGGTCGAGTTGCTGGCGGCCGCGTATTTCGTGCGGTCAAGCGTCGGCAGCGGCTGGCGCGACAGGATCAGTGCGACCGGTTCGTGCTTGAGCTTCATGATGAACTTCCACATCTCCAGCGTTTCGTTGGCGTCGCCGGGGCGGATCGTCAACAGGCCGGGGATCGAGCGCAGCGACGCGAGTTGCTCGATGGGCTGATGGGTCGGGCCTTCCTCGCCGACGCCGATCGTGTCGTGAGTAATGTTGTAGATGACCGGGATCTCCATGATGGCCGCGAGACGGATTGGGTTGCGGCCATAGTCGCTGAAGATCAGGAAGCCGGAGCCGTAGGGACGCAGCTTCGACACCGACATGCCATTAAGGCACGAGCCCATGGCATGCTCGCGGATACCGAAGTGGAAGTTATGGCCATTGTAGCTCTTGGCGGTGAAGTCGCCGGCTTCGGTGAACGTAAGCCGAGTCTTGGTGGAGGGGGCGAGATCGGCCGAGCCGCCAACGAGCCAGGGAACATTCTTGGCGAGGGCATTCAAAATTTGGGCGCTGCAATCGCGGCCCGAGATGCCCTTGGCATCAGCCTTGTACTCCGGAAGACCCTTGTCCCAGCCGGCGGGCAGCTCGCGTTTCTGCATGCGTTCGAGTTGGTCTGCTTCCTGTGGATGCTTGGCCTTGTAGTCCTTGACCTTGGCCCACCAAGCCGTGGTTGCCGCCTGGCCGCGAGCGCCCAGGCCGTCCTGGAAGTGCTTGTAGACTTCCACGGGCACGTGAAACACGCCGGGATCGACGCCGTAGAACTTCTTGGCTCCCTCGATGGCCGGCCAGCCGAGCGGTTCGCCGTGCGCGGAATGATGGCCTTCCTTACCCGGCACTCCCCAGGCGATGTGGCTATCGACGATGATGAGCGTCGGCCTGCCCTTGGTGCTCTTGAAGGTCTCGAAGGCCCGTGCCAGCATGTCGAGGTCGTTGGCGTCGCCGACGCGCGTCACGTTCCAGCCGAGGCCGATAAACTTGGTGGCCACGTCTTCGCTGAAGGC
>SYHD01000100.1 GCA_005799265.1 Planctomycetia bacterium
ATCCAGAATACTGTCATCATCTGGGAACGCTTCCCAGCAGCTTCCTTGCCGCGTCATAGTCACCGCCATTCTGAGAACTTGGTCTTAAGCAAACACAAGTTACCAGATGGCTGTGACTTGCGCGTAGACGAACGGTATTGATCTTAAGCCCGCACGCATCAGCGCGTGGCCAGCAAGATCATGCTCAAAGCGTGACTAGCTAGCGAGAAGCAGAAAAGCTCGTGGCGGAATGCTCGTAGCGAAAAGGCTGAATAGCTCGTGGCGCATGGCACAGTGCGATTTGCTGGTTTCCAGGAATGGCAATCACAGCAGTTCCGTATCGTAGCGCCGGGGATGGGAACCGTCAAGGTGTGATTGTCGTTTTTTGACTGCGATCTGATTCAGGATGTCTCGCCGTGTTCAAAGCAAACAGCCGAGATTCAGTTAGTGTTAGCGTAAACTGAATCTCGGCGTGACTCAATGGATGTCGGTGGCATCATCATCCCGGCTACACCACCGGCAAACTGAAGCGAGACCGCGTCCAGCCATAGGCATCGCACATTCGTTCCCGCCTCATGACGGCAGGAATTGGTGTCCCATCGGGATAGCAGCCCGGAATATCTTCGCGCCAGCGGTTCAGTTCTTCGCTGCCGAGGTCATTGCAGTCGAACAAGCCCCGGAGGTTGCCCTTGTAAAACACCGGCGTGCCCGTTGTGTCCATGACCAAGAGCAGCTTCCGGATATGCTCGGGGTCCGGCTGGAAATACCGCCGCCCGCTGCTGGCCGCGCCCGTGACGACCCAGTCCAACGGATGGGTCTTGTCGATCACTTCCGTGAGATCCCACGAGACCGGCTCGGCGCTCATCCACACGATGTTGCCGGTGCGTTTTTTGATTTCCTTCAGCACTTCAAGGCTCTTGCGGAGCATCGCCATCTGCTGCTGCCGCGAAAGGCGCTTGCCCATGAACCAATCCGGCGGAGAACTGACGCCAACCCACAGGTTTGGCGGAAGCTCATCGGCGTACTTGAGAATCTGCGGCGCCGCTTTGGTGAGCGACTGGAACGCGTGGTGGGGCGCTTGTCGCATGGCCGCCAGGATTGCACGCACCTGATCCCCAGGCACGACTTTCGCGAACAGGTCGCTCATGCTGTCCACGAAGATCAGCAGAGGTTCCCCACCCTTTGTCAACTCCTTGAGTTGGTTCTGTCGAAAATAGTGATGATTGAAGCCGTGGGGGTACGCGCTCTTGGCGACCCCGCTTTCGGCAGTTTCCTTTGCATAGCAGATCACAATAGTGTTATCCGGCATCTGCCAACAGCATTCGTGTGGGCAACCGCCAATCACGTTGCGCGTTTCGTCACACCATTCAATGCCGCGATTGCCGGTACGTGCTTTGAATTGTATCGTCATGGCTCAGCTCCTTTGCTTTCGGACTTTGATGCTGGGTTACGCGCCAGCTTTACTGCGGGCGCGTTACTACGACTTAACAGCGGAATACGCCGGCATCGGCGGCAGGAGTAGATTTGTCGAAGGACAACCGCCAGGCGGTGAAGGGCACGCACCGCCTGGCGCGGTATTGAGCTATAGGGCCATGAGTTCCTGGTGAACCCGCCGTGCCAGTTCACGAAGCTCAGGCCGGTGCCACAGAACGCTGATCAGCCAGTTCCCCTTCTTACTTTTCGCCCTCCGCAGCGCTCGAATCGCCTCCGCTGCCACGCGGGGTTCATCAGCTGAGCCGTGAAGCAGGTTGATCGCAAGGCACGACTCGTCGAGCTTCCCGTAGCCCTGCATGTGGCCCAGTATGGGAAGTACAAGGTGAGCCATGAGCATTACATTCACCATCTGAGCGGCACGGAAGGCGATTTCACCGGTTGGCCCGCAGACCAGCACCTCCGTCCCATCATGTGCGCAAAAGCTCAGGCTATTCGACTCATCGTAGGCGGTAGTGAATTTCATCATCTCTCCGTCGTTGATGAAGGAGGCGAAGCCGATTTTGTCTTTCATCAATTCGACTATGTCGTAATCCATTTGCATGATCTTGTTCTCCAAGACCTCCGCGACAAACGCCCCGCCGTTACCTGCATGCTTTAGCAGCAGGTCCGCAACCTCGTGGGCGTCCATTGGCCCTTGGGTCACGCCCTCTGCTTGGGGCATGACATTCTCAGAATAGCCGGTACGCACAAGGTCCTCGGCAATTGTCCGCGCGTGGGTGGAGTTTCCATGCAGAATTAGTACGACTGGCTCGGCGATCTTCAGTTCCGCAGCCATCGTAAAGACTTCATCTCCCTTGATTCCTGGGTGAACCATGAAACTTCTCCTAAAAGATTTTCGCTCCGGCAAGCCGGAGCATCACGCCCAGCTGACACCATGTGCAGCCGGGAACAAAAAGAATAGAGCGCATGAGAACTGGCGCTCGCGTTACCAGGTTGTTTGAAGGAATACACCCTCGAAAGAGGGCGGCGCTGGCATCGGCTGAGGGCGTCAATAGCCGAGCCGGTCAAGTTCCTCAGCGGCTCGTGTGGCCGACAAATGCCGCGATGACCGCGGCTCCGGCACTATCTCGACACCCTCGGCTTGGGCGAGCTTGTCGGAGAATCGTTGCAGTGCTTCCACACTGGTGAGCCACCGGCCACCTGGTTTAGTGGCTTCGAGCCGCACACCTTTGACGCCCTTCTGAATCCAGCGCATCAGCGTGGATACGTGCGTCTGTTTGCCATCGCGATTGCAGGGGATTCGCTTGGCGGCTTGAGGAAGTGCGAGCACGGTTTCAGTATTGAGGTCGATCATTTCGGACCCTCGAAATCCCAGGCGGTGTTGCCGCCTTCTGGTGGAATTCAAGTCGCTCAAACCGGCACATCCGGCTCGATTGCGACTGCAAATACCACCCTCTGGATTTCGGTGACCACAAAGAACGTGATCAGTCCGACACGGAGGGGGGGAGTAACAAGTTTTCAAGACACCAACGCAAAGCAATGCTTTGCGTTGCGTGTCATCATTTAACCTCGGAGCGGGCGACAGGTCAACCCTTCTTCGGACAAAAAATGAAACGCCTGGACGAGGCAAGACACTTGGTGTCCGTCGGCGCCGGCCCTATTTAGGCGCCGACAACGTAAGATCAGCCGATTTCTCTGGCGATCCGTCGGGCCAATTCCTCGTTTTTCTCGGCATAAATCTGGGCAGTTTCCACGCGCTTGTGTCCCATGCTGGCCGCTGCGCCCTCGACGCCAAACCGCTCACGAACTTCGGTCCCGCGACTGTGGCGGATTTGTAGGACGGACCAGGTCGGCACCCTTGCTCGCCGGCAAGCCCGCCTGACGGCTTGCTGGAAGGTATTGACGGAGTAGCACTCGCCCGGCTGCCTCTGCGGCACGACTTTTCGCATCCGCCGCTGTTGCGAAGGAGGTCGCTTCGTCTTCCTTTTCCGTTTCCGCCGGGCGTGATGTTCTTCCATCGCCGCGCGGGGGCTGAAGAGATAGGCTTGAAGGTCCGTACGCAGGAACGGACGAATGATCGTTTGTGCCAGGGGTCCGAGGTAAATCACGCGGTCCTGACCACGCCAAGCGTTTTTGTGTGTCTCGGGTCGATAGCGCCAGATTTCATCCGTCATCACCAGGTCGCAGGAACGCATCACAACAACATCCTGAGCGCGACAGTTGCTGTAGCGCATCAGGTTCACCATCGCAGCCACCGGTCGCGGCATATTCGACAGCGTGGCCTCGACGTGCGCCCAGTCCACCGGCTTGACGCCAGGGCTCTCGTGAGCATCACAGCGTCCGCGAAGAAGTGGTGGAACGGTCGCGAGAGCTTCCACGACGGCGCCTGGAATCAACTCGACTGACACCGCCCACCGGAACGCACGGCGAATGCGTTTGATGCGGTCGTTGATGACCGTGCGACAGAGACCGGCCCGGATCATCTCCTCCTGAACCGCACGAAGCTTGAGAGGACTGAAGTCGCGGGCCAGAGTTGAGCCGTAGAGTTGACGGACATGCCGAAGCGCGGCGCGCAGGTTGTCCAGTTCCCTGGTCGGTTGACCATTCGGACCGCGGTAATGCTTCTCAGCATGATGATGGAAAGCCAGAATCAATTGCTCGATGGTGAGGTCGGCTGCTGTCTGATACTCCGGTGTCGGGGTACGATGCTGGCCCGTTGCCAGCCATTCGCCGATGACTCGATGATAGGCTTCGCGGCTGGTGTCGGCGCCGTGCTTGCCCAGATAGTGGTCCTTGCCGTTAAGACGGACCACGGCCTGTCCAGTAGGTTTGTGCAGACGATAAGACGGAATCTTGCGGGGTCGGGTCATTGTGCAACTCCTGGGAGGTCCAAAAGTGGTAGTACTACCACCTTTCCAGAACCTTCAGGCCGCACTCCCGACCATCGAGAGGTACGCTTAACTTGCGTTCGGCACGATCTTTACGTTCAGAGCGGGCGATGGGACTCGAACCCACGACGTCCAGCTTGGGAAGCTAGCATTCTACCACTGAATTACGCCCGCAATTCTCCCTTGATTGTAACGAACCTTTGCTCTCTTGCAAGCTTCTTGTTCAAACCACATGTTATTTTGCCGCAGCTAGCACGCGCAGGTCCCCTTCGCGTTTTGTGAGGTTGATGCGGTCGAGGTACTCGCAGAACGGTACCGCGAACTTGCGCGTCGTCCCCAAGATATCACGGAGCTCCGCGACCGTGGCGCCGGGGCCAGTCGTCAGACGATCGGCGACACGCTTACGCATGTCGGCTTCTAGCTCGCTGTGCAAATAGATGTCGGCATCGATGTGAACCAAGAAGCCCTCCGCCACACAAACCTCGAAAAGATCCTTCAGGCTCGCGGCGTTGCCCCCGGCCTGGCCGGCGAAGCTGGCGGGTTCGGGTGGTTGAAAGCCGGCGGCGCGATAGGCCTCGACGACCTTGTCCTTGAGCTTGCGCAGATTGGCGCTGAGCTTCGGCTTGAAGTCGGCCCGCGCGATGCGGCGCAGATCGCCCGTCAGCTTCTTCAGCTTGATGAGGCGATCAACTTCGGCGTGGATCAACGCATCGTCGCCGACGTAGTCGAGCTGGGCTTGCACCTTCTGTCGATCGTGCGAAGTCATCAGGGGAAACTCTTCGTGCATCTTGCCGAGCGCACTGAGAATGCGCTCGTCGAGTTCGTGGACAATGTCCGCGTGCAAGATGACCTGACGGCCGCCCTGAAGACTGACGGTGACGAGCTGGTGCTTGTCGCGCAGGTGCTGGATGATCTGCAAGGCTTGCGCAGGCGCGAGATTGGCGTCGCGCACGAGGTCGGCTTGCGTGAAGCCCGCGTAGCCGCCGAACCAGGCGACGTTGAGAGCGCGTTGGGTGGGATCGCCGGTCCAGAGTTTTTCGATGCGCTCCAGGACTTCGAGATGGCGGCGGCGAATCTTCTTGGCGACGGGCTGCAACACTTGGCCGCCGCCTATCGTCAACGTCGCCGAGGGGCCGCGGAGGACGAACGGTTGCCCCCAGGTTGTGGTCGAGGGTTCTTCGAGGAAGATCTGTGCGATGCCCCAGCCGCCCGGCTCGATGGTGTCGCAGTCGAGAAGCGAAACCGTGCCCATGATTTCGGAGGTGCCGACGTGGAAGCGAATCGGCGCGCGATGTTTGATCGGTCGTTTCACTTCGCTCAAGCAGTGCAAGCGCACGGTGACGACGCGCGAAGGTTTCAAGTAGCCGGGGGTGGCGATTTCCTGGCCGCGCAGGACGTCTTTATGATCGACGCCGGCGAGGTTGATGGCCGCGCGCATGCCGCGATGGACTTCTTCGACGGGCTTGTCGTGATTTTGCAACGAACGGACGCGCACGGTTTGGCCGCTGGGGAGCCATTCGACTTCGTCGCCGACGCGCAGGACGCCGGATTGAACCGAGCCGGTGACGATCGTTCCATGGCCCTGTACCGTGAAGGAGCGGTCGATGGGCAAGCGAAACCAATCCAGACTGGACTCGCGGAGCGAGTCCTCCACATTGGCACACGTCTGGGCGATGGCTTTTTTCAGATCGTCGATGCCGAGCCCGGTGTGCGCGGAGGTGCGGAGGATCGGCGCATTTTCGAGGAAGCTGCCGCGCACCAACTCGCGGATTTCGAGCTCGACGACTTCGCACGTCGTCTCATCGACGAGGTCGGATTTCGTCAGCGCGATGACGCCATGCCTTAGCCCGAGCAGCTTGAGGATTTCGAGGTGCTCGCGTGTTTGCGGCATGATCGAATCATCGGCGGCGATAATGAGCACGACGAGATCGATGCCGGTAGCGCCGGCGAGCATGTTCTTGATGAAGCGTTCATGGCCGGGGACATCGACGATGCCGAGGCGGTAGCCATCGCCCAGTTCGTTAGCCGGACGCGCAAGCGGCGGATTAGCCGCTCCGTCGCTGGCGCGTCCGGCTAACGAAGGCGACGGGAGGTCGAGGGTGGCGAAGCCGATGTCGATGGTGATGCCGCGTGCTTTTTCTTCGGGCAAGCGATCGCAGTCGATGCCGGTGAGGGCCTTGACGAGCGAGGTCTTGCCGTGATCGATATGGCCAGCGGTGCCGAGGATGAGGTCGCGTGGCATGCGTGGATTGTATCCGAAAAAAAGAAGCCGCTTACGGCTTTAGTTTCGCAATGAAGTGACCAGTAATCTGGCGATTCATTGTGAGCGCTAAGCCGCAAGCGGCAGGAAAGCATGGGCACGTTACTTCTTCTTGAACGCCCCCTTCACATATTCCAGCACCTCTTCCGGGTGCCCGCCGGCGGCCTTGACTGGATTGTAGATCTTGGCGAGATTGCCTTCCTTGTTGATGACAAAGGTCGAACGCCCCGCGACCTTGCCCGTAAAGACGCCGTAGGTCTTGGCGAACTTCTGCTCGTTGTCGGCCAGGAGCGGGAAGGGAAGTTTTTCCTTGTCGGTGAATTTCTGCTGCAATTCGAGCGTATCGACGCTGATGCCGATGATCACCGTGTCATGTTGAGCAAACTGCTCAAGGCGGTCACGGAAACCGCAAGCCTCTGCCGTTCAGCCGCCGGTCAGGGCTTTGGGATAGAACCACAGGACAATGTTCTTCTTGCCCTTGAGATCGCCGAGCTTCAACGTCTTGGCGTCCTTCTTGTCCGGAAAGATCGTGCCGATGTTGGTGGCAGCCAATTCGATCCCCGGGGCAACGTCGCCTTCTTTCAATTTCACGCCTCCCGCCCAGGTCGGCGCGGCGACCCAGGCCAATCCCGTCAGCACCAGAGCGATGCCCGCTCCGCGTGCCGCACGGTCCATTCGACCATTCATGCGTTTCTCCTAAAAAAATACTGCCGAGTTTGCCGAATCACTCTCGGCGTCAAGAGGTATTATTTCGCGCCGCGCGGCATGTGGCAAGCGAAACTCGCATGGATTGCTGGATTCGATTCCAAGTAGAATGGCCCCGAGGCATCCTGCTAGACGATCCCTCGCCCGATTTGATTCGAACGTGAAACCACAAGGCGAATTTCTCACTACCGTAAAAGGACCAGAAATGCTCGGCATCAAACTCAATCCCAGCCAGTTTCTCGACCGCGTCGGCCAAGAACTCCGCAAGCTCGACACCGCTCCCGTGCAGGCCATGGCCGACGCCATTTACGCCTGCTACCAGAGCCGCAACACTGTCTTCGTCATCGGCAACGGCGGCAGCGGCTCGAATGCCTCCCACTTTTGCGAGGACCTCGGCAAGTGCACCCTGCGCCGCGAGGACTTCGACAACGATCAAAAAAAACGCTTGCGCATTCTTAGCCTAACCGACAACACGCCGTACATCCTCGCCTGGGCCAACGACGAAGGCTTCGACCGTGTCTTCTCCGAACAGCTCAAGAACCTGGCGAATCCCGGCGATTTGCTGATTGCGATCAGCGGCTCTGGCAACAGCCCGAACATCCTCCGCGCCGTCGACTGGGCCAACCGCAATCACGTCGCGACATTCGCCTGCACCGGCTTCTCGGGCGGCAAACTCAAGGGCATGGCCCAGCAGTGCTTCCACGTCGCGCTGGACGACATGGGCATCGTCGAGTCGGTCCACCTGACGGCGTTTCACTGGATCGTCGACAATCTCCATGCCCGCATCGGCCTGGAAACGAATCCTTCGTATCGTTGACCTCCGAGACTACAGGATGCCCATCACCAGAACCTGCGCGTGCGGGCAGGCGCCGGATTTGCGCGGCGCGTTGGTCCGTCCAAAATGCGGCTTCGTATATTACGAAGTACCTGATGGGGACCGCGCATGTCCGCCGTGCCGAGCACAACCGTTTCGACTGATTCCGCCCGCGGCACCGCGCAGCACTATTGGTTCTGGGTCCTGAGCCTGCTGGGGCTGGATTATTTCAGCACGCTGGCGTATCAGCCGTCGATCACCTATCGCGAGACCGAACGGCTCGGACCGCTGGCGACCGCAGTGGTCGTGCTCATCACTCTCTTTGGCGCACTGCCCATTTATTGCTATTTGGCCGGCAAGTCACCCGACGGCCAGGGTTCGCTCGGCATCGTCGAAAAACTCATTCGCGGCTGGCGCGGTAAGACGGCCGTCCTCATCCTGCTCGGCTTTGCGGCCACCGACTTCACAATGCTCAAGTCGCTCTCGCTCGCCGACGCTTCCGTCCACGTCCTCAACAAGCACGACGGCGAGCGCCTCAAGAGTGCCAAGCTCGCTTCCGGCTGGCTGCGGGAATGCGCGGACGAACACTGCGGCCAAGAAGTCGCCGACCACGTCAATGAGCAGCTCCTCGTCACCGTCGTGCTCGGCATCGTCTCCTTCTTTTTTTGGTTCGTGTTGCGCAAGGGTTTTGGCCGCAAGGTGATACTCTTGGCGGTTCCGCTGGTTGGGCTTTACCTTTTAATGAACGCCATCCTAATCGGTGTGGGGTTGTGGCAACTTTCGGAACATCGCGACCTGTTCACGAACTGGCTGGAACACCTCAAACGCGGCGAATTTTATGTTGGCCGCCCCGCGTACGGCGACGGCTGGACAACGGTCATCTTCTTCAGTCTGCTCGCGTTGCCCAACCTCGCGCTTGGCCTATCCGGGTTCGAGCTGAGCATGATCCTGATGCCGCAGGTCGAGGGCAAACCGGGCGAGCATCCGCCATGGACGCGCATTCGCAATACGCGCAAGGTGCTCATTGCGGCGGCGCTCGTGATGTCGATCTACCTGCTCGGCTCGGTCCTGGTGACGACGCTCTTGATCCCACACGAAGCGTTGGCGGGAGATGGGCTCGCCAACAATCGCGCCCTCGCCTATTTGGCGCACGGCGGCAAGCTTTCGATCAATGAGCCGCTCGCACCCGTGTGCGGCGTCGTCTTCGGCACGCTGTACGACACGGTGACAGTGCTGATCCTGTGCCTTGCCGGGACAAGCGTCATGACGGCGTTGTCGGTGCTGTTGCCGCAGTTTCTGTTGCGCTTCGGCATGGAGTTTCGCTGGGCGCAGCGCTGGGGCGTACTGCTGATGCTGTTCGCGGCGATCAACACGGCGGTGACGATCTTCTTCCATGCCAGCGTGGAGGATCAACGCGGGGCGTATGCGACGGGCGTGCTGGTGTTGATGGCGTGCGCCGCAGTGGTGGCGACGCTTAACCTGCGACGTGAACACGAGGCTTGCGGCCTCGGCGTTTGGTATCACATCGTCTTCGCGTTTCTTGCGTTGAGCGCTGTCCTCTTCGTGACGACGATGTTGGCGGTCGCGATACGTTCGGCGAGCGGCGTGGGGATTTCGCTCTGCTTCATCGCGGCCGTGCTGGCGATGTCGATCGTGTCGCGCGCATGGCGCGCGGACGAATTGCGTACAATCGGCTTTGACTTCAAGGACGAGCAATCGAATTTCCTGTGGGAGAATCTGCGTCTGCAGGATTTCCCCGTGCTGGTTCCGCTGCGGCCCGGGCGTGTGAATCATGCCGCGAAGGAGGCGCAACTGCGCGCGGAGCACATGCTATCAACCGAATCAGACATCGTGTTCCTTGAAGTTCACGTGGACGATCCGAGCGATTTTTTTCAACGGTTGATGATCGAGGTCGTGCGCGACAACAATCGCTTCATCCTCCGCGTTACCAACTCGACGTCGCAGGCGCACGCCATTGCCGCCATCGCGCTGGAGATGTCGCGCCATAGCAAGCCGCCCGCAGTGATCTTCGGCTGGCCCGAACAGAACATGCTGGCGGCGAGCTGGAGCTACCTGGCGTTCGGCGAAGGCAATATCGCCTGGAAGGTCCGCGAGCTGATCCACCACGCGGAGAAGGATTCCGCAAAGAGGCCGCGCGTGCTTGTCGGTTGAATTTCAATGTCATTGCCTGCGCTGCCGACAAATATTAGGTGCGCTGGCGTCCAATGTGGTGCGACGCTACGCGTTGCAGCCCACGACGCGGAGCGTCGTGCTACAATAATTGATCAAACCCGTTGTGGAGCCTGCAAACGTATGGACAACTCGACGCAAGCGACGCCGACGAGCGAGGCAGCCGGCCACGAGCATCCCAAGAGTTTTTGGTTGTGGGTGATGTGCCTGACCGGCGTCGATTACTTCAGCACGCTCGGCTATCAGCCATCGATCGCGTTCGAGGCGACAGGACTATTGACGCCGTTCGCGACGATCATTCTTGTACTCGTGACGCTCCTCGGCGCCCTGCCCGTCTACTGCTATGTGGCCGGCAAATCGCCTAACGGCCAGGGATCGATCGCGATGCTCGAGCGGTTACTGCACGGCTGGGGCGGCAAGCTTCTGGTGCTGGTGCTTCTGGGTTTCGCGGCGACCGATTTCGTCATCACCAAGACGCTGTCCGCGGCCGACGCGGCTGCTCACGTCATCAAAAATCCGATGCTCGAAGAGTATTTCAAGGGAGGGCGCTGGCAGATCGGCATCACGTTCTTCCTCCTGTTGATGCTCGGCGCGACCTTCATGCGCGGGTTCAAGGAAGTCATCGGCATGGCGGTCGGCATCGTCGGCGTGTATTTGCTCCTCAACGTCATCGTCGTTGGCAGCAGTCTCTACTACGTCTGGCAAAATCCCATTTTCGTCGAGCGCTGGCTTGAGCAGGTCGGCGCGGGGAACTGGCACTTTGAACACCACTTTTCAACGGCTGCCAACCCCTGGCACATCGGTCTGATCTGCGTCGTCCTCTTTCCGAAGCTCGCTCTGGGCCTGTCCGGTTTCGAGACGGGCGTCGCCGTCATGCCGCTCATTCAGGGCGATGCAACCGATACGGAGGCCAATCCCGCGGGCCGAATACGCAACGCCTGCAAGCTCCTTTTCTCAGCCGCGATCATCATGTCGCTGTTTCTGCTCGGCGCCTCGCTGGTCACAAGCACGCTCATTGCGCCGGAAGCTCTCATGAAGAAGACGGAGGCCAATCCCAATGGAGGCGGCGCGCACGATCGAGCGCTCGCCTATCTGGCCCACGGTGAGCCGATTCTCAGCAAGGAACCTGTCACGACCATCCAGCCGTTTTTTGGCGCCGCCCTGGGGATGACCCATGACGTGAGTACGGTTATCCGCCAGGAACGCGGCAGCGTCATCAATCCGCTCTTCGGCAGCGTCTTCGGCACAATCTATGACGTGAGCACGGTTGTCATCCTCTGGTTCGCGGGCGCCAGCGCCATGGCGGGCCTGTTGAACCTCGTGCCAAAATATCTGCCGCGTTACGGCATGGCCCCCAACTGGGCCAGCGCCATGCGGCCGCTGGTGATCCTCTTCACGATCGTCAATCTCTTCGTGACCTGGTATTTCGACGCCTCGGTCGAGAAGCAAGGGGCCGCCTATGCCACGGGCGTACTCGTCTTGATGTCGAGCGCCTGCGTCGCCAGCCTGATCGATCGTTGGCGGGCACGCAGCGGCTTCTGGCTGGTGCGAATGCCGTGGATATTCGCCGCGATTACGCTGGTCTTTCTTTACACGACGCTGGCCAACATGATCGAGAAACCCGACGGCCTGTTCATCGCGATCTGGTTCATCGTGGCGACGGTGGTTTCCTCGATCGTCTCGCGCTATTTGCGCAGCAAGGAGCTTCGCTTTCAGGGTCTGGACTTCATGGACGCGCAATCGCGCTTCCTGTGGGACAGCATGCGGATGCTCGAATTCCCTGTGCTGGTCCCCCATCGTCCGGGCGGCCGCAGCTTGCGCGAGAAGGAAGCGTCGATCCGCAAGGAACATCGCCTGGGGCCGGAGATTCCAGTGGTGTTCATCGAGGCGAACCTGGGCGATGTCAGCGACTTCTATCAAACGCCCTTGATGGAAGTGAAGCAAGAGGAAGGCGTGTTCATCCTGCACATTCATCGTTGCGCTTCGATCGCGCACACCATCGCGGCTCTGGCGCTAGAGCTGTCGAAAGTTGGCTCGCCGCCGGAGATCCACTTCGGCTGGTCCGATCAGAACACTCTGGAAGCGAACGTCGGCTTTCTGCTTTTCGGCGAAGGCAACGTCCCCTGGCTGGTGCGCGAGTTGCTTTGCGATGCTCAGCCGAATCCCGAGTTGCGGCCGCGCGTGATTATCGGCTGATTCACTTCCGTCACGCGAGCGCTAAACGGGGATGGCTCGATAGCCAACCGTTCGCGTGCATCGTATCATTTAGTTGACGCGAATACACTCCTGCGCCGGTGCGTTCATGCCGACGTTTACTCCCACGCAACTCATCGACTGGCTGGCGAAAAACCTATTCCTCTCAAACTCGCAGGTGGACGAGTTGCGCGCGGTCATGGCCACTTTTCCTGATAGCCTTGCGCTGGCCAGGGAACTGCTGCGCCGCGATTGGCTGACGGCCTTTCAGGTCAACCAGATCATGCGGGGTGAGCACGAGCAACTGAAGCTGGATGATTACCAATTGCGCGAACGCATCGGCGAAGGAGCGATGGGGCAGGTCTACAAGGCGTGGAGCGTGCGCATGCGCTGCGTCGTCGCCATCAAGACCATTCGCAAGGAGCGCGTGCCCAGCGCCTTGACGTTGGAACGATTTCGTCGCGAGGTGCAGGCGGCGTCGCAGCTCGATCATCCGAACATCGCCTTCGTGCGCGATGCCGGCGAGGCGGACGGTAAGCCCTATCTGGTCATGGAGTACATCGATGGGTTCAACCTGACCGCACGCGTGAAGCAACGGGGCGCGCTGCCGGTGCATGAAGCGGTCGAGTATGTGCGCCAGGCGGCGCTGGGCTTACAGCACGCCCAGGATCGCGGCGTCGTTCATCGCGACATCAAGCCGTCGAACCTCATGGTGACGACGCTCAGGCTGGGGGACGACACGCATCCCATCGTCAAGATCCTCGACTTCGGCCTGGCGCGCTATCAAAGCGAAGAGGATGCCGCAACTCGCCTGACGAAGTTGGGGAGCCTGCTGGGGACCGTCGATTACATCGCGCCCGAGCAAGCCCACGACGCGCGCAGCGCCGACATTCGCGCTGACATATATAGCCTGGGCTGCAGTTTGTATTTCATGCTGACAGGGCAGCCGCCGTTTTTGGGCGGCAGCATCGTGGAGCGAATCGGCCCACGTCTGTTGGGGGAGCCGCCGTGGGTGCGCTCGCTGCGCCCGGAGGTATCGCCGGCGCTCGAAGGTCTGCTGCGCAAGATCATGGCGCGGCGGCCCGAGGATCGCTACCAGACGCCGATCGAGGTCGCGACTGCGCTCGCTCCGTTTGCCGTGCCGCAAACGGAAGCGCCGGCGTCTGGAGTCGTGATGGCCATGCCGGTATCGCCCGATGCGATCATTGTCGGCGAGGTGCCGATGGCGCTGCCGATCGGGGCGCCGCCCGCGCCTATTACCGCAGCGATAATGAATCAAGCACCGCCGGAACATCCGGCGCCATTCGACATGCCGGCGTCTGGGCTCGATAACATGCCGCCGCGTATTCGACCAGGCAAGAAGCCGTTTCCCATCAAGATCGCGCTGTTAGCAGGCGGCGGAATCCTCCTGTTGTTGTCGCTGTGCTTGGGAGTCTGGCTTGCGAACTTCCTTTGGCGCGGCGGTGGAAATTCGGGAAGCAAGACCGGCTCCATCGAGATCACCGAGGCCAAGCTCTCCGTCCCAGATGGCACGCTGCGCCACCTCGATCGCAAATTCGTCCTCGTCAAGTTCAAGCGCAGCGGCTTCCGAGGACCGGTAATCGTGAAAATCAAGAACCTGCCCGACGGCATCACCTGCGAAGACAAGACGCTGGACGAAAAGGACCGCCAAACGGACATTGCGCTCAACGTCTCCGCGCTCACCAAGGCGCCGCTCGAACAGACGATTCGCGTCATCATCGAGAGTGAGCGGGAGGGCGTCAGCGCCGAGGCGCCTCTGCAAATTCGGGTGGTCACGGGCAAGAAAATCAAGAAGGGCTGACGCTGTCGAGGAATCATCAAATCATCGCTCGAAGACAAAAGAAGTCGGGACGTGAAGTACCGGCTTTTCTCTTGCCTTCTTTGCACGACACGTCAACATAGGCCACGAGTACGTAATTTCGCCGCGTCAACCTCTGGGTATCATCATGTCGTACCAAACGCTGAATCGCTGGATCGTCGCCAACTTCTTCGTCCTCGCGCTTGCGCTCGCGGGTCTCGGACAGCAATCGGCGGCTCAGCCCGATGGTGAAGTCGCCCAGGCCGTTGACTCCGCGTCGATCGATTTGAGCAAGCTCCTCGCCTGGCGTTCGATCGGCCCCGCCAATATGAGCGGGCGCGTCACGGCCCTCGCCGTCTTCGAGGCCGATCCGTCCTGCTATTACGTCGCCACCGCATCGGGCGGGTTGCTCAAGACGATCAATAACGGCTCCACCTTCGAGCATCAGTTTGACAAAGAAAAGACCGTATCCATCGGCGCCGTTGCGGTCGCTGCGGCCAACCGAAACCTCGTCTGGATCGGCACCGGCGAAGCCAACCCGCGCAATAGCGTCTCCTACGGCGACGGCGTCTATCTCTCGACCGATGGCGGCAAATCGTGGAAGAATAAAGGCCTGAGCAAGAGCTTCCAGATTAGCCGTATCGTCATCCATCCCAAGAATCCGAACATCGTCTACGTCGGCGCCCTCGGCCGGCTCTATGGCCCCAACGAAGAACGCGGCCTGTTCAAGACGACCGACGGCGGCAAGTCGTGGGAGAAAGTCCACTACGTCAATGACAAGACCGGCGTCATGGATATCGTCATGAGTCCGACCGATCCCGACACGCTCATCATCGCCACCTGGGAACGGCAGCGCGACGCGTTCGACAGCTTTCGCGGCGACGCCAAACCTCCCATCGCCGCGGATGTCTACGCTCCCGCCAAGGTTCACGGCGAAGGAGGCGGCGTCTTCAAGACAACCGACGGCGGCAAATCGTGGACACGCATCACCAAGGGACTCCCCACTGCCAGGACGGGCCGCATCGGACTCGACTGGCATCAGAAGAACGCCAAGTTGCTCTACGCCGCCATCGACACCGAATACGCCGGCAAAGGGCTGCCGCCGGCGACGGTCATCATCGGTATCACTCCGGAGAACACGCCCAATGGAGTCACCATCGGTACGATCAGCAAGGACGGCCCGGCCGCGAAAGCGGGATTGAAAAAAGGGGATCGCCTGATCCGCTTCGACGGCAACGCCATCAAGAACGCGAATCAAGTCCCGGTCTTGCTGCAAGGACGAAAGCCGGGCGAGAAAGCCAAGATCGCTTTCGAGCGCGGCGGCGAAATGAAGGAGGTCGAGCTTACGCTAGCCCCACGCCCCATCGACCCGGAGCAGCGCGGCTCCCTTGGCGTCTCGATCGAACCCGCGGAAGGCGGCGTGACGCTTACCGAAGTCAACGAAAACGGCGCCGCGGCCAAGGCGGGACTCAAGCCGGGGGACATCCTCCTCGCCGTGGATGGCGTCAAATCGCCCGGCATGCAAAAGATCCTCTTCGCCAAGAAGCCCGGCGACAAGATCACCGTCACCTACCAACGCGGCAAGGAAAAGAAAGACGTGCAAGTGACGCTCGAGGCATTCTCCGCGGCGACGGCCGATCGCCCCTACGCTGGTCGGCTTGCCGGGCAGGTCGAAAACGTGCAAGACCGCCAGGGCCCCGAAGGCGACAACACCGGCGGCGTCTACAAATCCAGCGACGGCGGCGATTCCTGGACGCGCGTCAACAGTCTCAACGAACGTCCCTTCTATTTCTCCGTCGTCAAGTCCGATCCCTCCGATGAGAAGATCGTCTACTTCCTCGGCATCAACTTCTATCGCTCCACCGACGGCGGCAAGACCTTCGACGCCAAGGGGATCAACAAGGGCATCCATTCCGACCATCACGATCTCTGGATCAATCCGAAAGACGGCCGGCACATGGTCCTCGGCACCGACGGCGGCTGGTACGTCACCTACGACCGGGCCGCGAACTGGGAACACTTCAACCACTTCGCGCTCGGCCAGTACTACCACGTGACGACTGACAATCGCAAGCCGTACAACGTCTACGGCGGCTTGCAGGACAACGGCACTTGGGGCGGGCCATCGCACTCGCTGCGTTTGAGCGGGCCGACCAACTCGGACATCCGCTTCATCAACGGCGGCGACGGCTTCGTGTGCCGGGTTGATCCGCTCGATCCCGATCTCATCTACGGCGAAAGCCAGGACGGCAGGATGATGCGCCGCAACCTGCGCACCGGCCAAAGCTGGAGCATCACGCCGAAAGCCCAGCCCGGACTGGAAAAGTATCGCTTCAACTGGAACACGCCATTTATTCTGTCGCAGCACAACCCGCACATCTTCTACTGTGCGGGCAACTACGTATTTCGGTCGGTCAATCAAGGTGCCGACCTGAAGCCGATCTCGACGGAGATCACGCGCACCAAGCGCGGCAGCGCCACCGCTATCGAGGAATCGCCGAAGAACCCCGACGTTCTGTGGGTCGGCACCGACGACGGCGCCGTGCACGTGACGCGCGATGGCGGCAAAACCTGGTCCAATCTGACCGACAAGTTCAAGGCCGCTGGCTTGCTTGGCCCGCGTTGGGTCGCCTCGATCGAGCCGTCGCGCGCCGTCACCGGCCGCTGTTATGTCGTCTTCGACGCCCACCGCTCCGACGACGATGAGCCATACGTTTTCGTCACCGAAGATTACGGCAACACGTGGCGCTCGCTGCGCGCCAATCTGCCGACCGGCTCGACGCGAGTCCTGCGCGAGGATCGCAGCAATCCCGACTTGCTCTATCTCGGCACCGAATTCTCGATCTTCGCCTCGCTCGAGCGCGGCTCGTCGTGGACAAAGATCAACGGCAACGCGCTGCCGACCGTCGCGATTCACGAGATTGCCCAGGCGACGACCGCGCCGGAGATCGTCGTCGCCACGCATGGCCGCAGCCTGTGGGTGCTCGACGTGGCGAGTCTGCGCCAAATCAAGAAAGACGACCTCACCGCGAAGACGACGCTTTTCGCGCCGGCGCCGTTGACGCTCTGGCGACTCGACACGACGCGCGAGGGGATGTTCCGCACCGGCACGCACATCTTCAACGGGCAGAATTCGCCGCGTTCGGTGGCCCTCGATTTCACGTTGCCGAAGAAGGCGGAGAAGCTGTCGATGCGCATCGTTGACATCGACGGCAAATTGCTGCGCGAGTTCGACATGGCGAAGGAAACCGATGCCGGCCTGCACCGCGTTACCTGGGACCTGACGACCGGCACAGTCAAGAAAATGCCGCCGGCCAAGACAAAGGTCGGCAAAGGCGCCGCCGCGCCGCTGGGCGTCTTCACAGGCGCCGGCAAGTATCGCGTCATCCTCGAAGCCGACGGCGTCGAGCTATCGCGCGTCATCACCATCGAAGGCGACCCGCGTCTGCCCGCGCTCGACGGCGCCGCCGATGAAGCCGAAGCGGACCGCGCCTTCCGTCGTTGGCTCGAAGGCCGCGAGCCGTGACGTTAACGTCGGCATTCCGATCACGAGCGAGATCGGGTATGATATCCGTAAAGCCGCACCATCAGCAGGAGGAGCATCCGCGATGAGTACCATATTCGAAGTCGAACTGCCCGGTCTTGAATTGAGCAAAGGCGAGCGCGAGTACCAGGCGTTCTTGCGCCTAATGCCTGAACTGTTGAAGTCGCACCGGGGCCAGTTTGTGGCCATCCACGAAGAGCAGATGGTGGACAGCGACACGAATGACATCGTCTTGATTCAGCGCATCCATGCGCGCATCGGATATGTGCCGATCCATGTCGGCCTCGTGGCGGATCCTCTGCCGGTTGTACACATTCCACACCGCCGCGAATATCGACCAGGGAGTGCCTCGGCATGATCAGATATCGCTACGCCGACCAACTCAAACCGCCTGCGCCGTTCGTGAATGTGTCGTTGCGCTGTCCCGGCACCGGAACGCAACTTGACGCATTGCCCGCGCTCCTCGATCCGGCGGCCGATCGGACCGTGCTACCTGCGCGCATCATTGAGAGCCTGGGATTGGTGGAGGATGGGCGATCCCTATTTCAGGGATTTGCGGGAGACATCGCCGAGCTCCCGACATTCTTGAGCGAAATTCAAGTCCATGATCTCGCGCCGTTGCTTGTACGCGTGGTGCTGGGACCAAGTGAACCGTTCATTCTTCTTGGACGCGATGTGCTGAATGCGTATCGAATCCTGCTTGATGGTCCGCAACTCGCCGTGGAAATCCATGCGCCATGACGCATTTATCTGGATGAGACTGGCGCGCAGCGTGAATGGACGGGATTATCCCTTTTGGGGACGATCCCCGTTCTGGTAATCCGTGCTCGACCAACACAACTCCAAGAGATGACCATGCTCATCACAACCCGCAAAGCCGATCAGCGTGCTCGGATCGTCCTGCCGGACGACTTCGCCAACGAAACCGTCGTCATCGAAATGAAAAGAGCCTATGTACCGGATCGAGGCGACAACACTCTTAAGCCTATTCCTCCCGAATGACGATCCGCTGCCCTGCCTTCACATTCTCGCGCACCACGCGCGTCTTCGTGCCGCTAAAGACGACCTCGACGCGGTACGACTCCGCCGCTTTCCCCAGTCCAAAATGCGTCTCCAGCGGCGAGCAGCGGCAATAGCCGGCACCGGAGTGGACTTGCCGATAGCCGACGAGCTTGTCGTCGGCGAAGACGCTGACCTTGGCGCCGATGCCATCGGGGTTCGACTTCGCGCCGACCGCCTTGACGCGCAGCCAGTTCTTGTCGTCGGAGTTGTTGCGATAGAGGACGACGTTGGAGTAGAAGTTGACGAGCAGCAGATCGAGATCGCCGTCGTTGTCGAAATCGACCGCGGGCACGCAGACGCAATTGGCTTCGTGCTTGATGCCCCATTCCTTGGCCAGTTCCTTCCAGTCACCCCCCACGCGCGTATAGAGCGAGTTGCCCCCCTTGCTGGTGGCGAAGCGATTGCCCGACTCGGCATCGACGCCGACGTAAATGTCGATCAAACCGTCGTGGTCGAGGTCCTCGCAGATCACATCGTGGCTCAGCGTCTTGAGCGCCAGAACGGGGGCCGCCGCCGGGATGTAGGTTCCGCGGCCTTCGAAGGTGTACAGCACGTTTGGCTCGACCGTGTGCTTCAGTTTGAGGAGTTGGGCCTCGGTGTAGTTGGCTCCGGACAGCCAGGAATCGGTGGTGACGTAAAGGTCGAGCTTGCCACGATTAAAAATGTCGGCGAGCGCGCAGCCGACGCTGGACGCCTTGCGGGTCAATCCGGCGACAGCGGTCGCGTTGCGAAACTTGCCGTTGCCGAGGTTCTGAAAAAAGGCGCTCTCTTGGGATTGGTAGCACGTGACAAACAGATCGTCGCGGCCGTCGCCGTCCACATCGCCGAAGACGCAGCCCAGGCAATGCCGCCCTGCGAGATCGATGCCGGAGTCCTTGGTGATGTCGGCGAACGTGCCGTTGCCTTTGTTCTTGAAGAGGAAGTTCTGCCCGGTCGGACTGGTGACGAAGAGATCGACGAGGCCGTCGCCGTCGATATCGCACCAGGCGCAGGAGCGGGCGGGCGTCTTGAGCAGCACACCGGCTTTGTCGCTGACGTCGGTGAAGGTGCCGTCGCCGTTGCCCTTGAAGAGCCGGCTCGCGCCTTTGCGGAGCGAGGTCATGTAGATGTCGAGCTTGCCGTCGCGATCGAAGTCCGCGACGGCGACGCCGGTGCCGTCCCCTTCAAAGACTTCGAGGCCGGAGTCTTTGGTGACGTCTTGAAACTTGAGTTTGCCGAGGTTCTTGAAGTAGCGCACGTGCGGCTTGCCGAAGGTGGGGATGATGATGTCGGGCAGCCCATCGCCGTTGAAGTCCTCGACGGCGACCGCGTGCGGGTTCGTGCCGCCGACGCCGGTCTTGTCAGCGATGAAGAGGCCGGACGCGGCGGAGACGTCGGAAAAACGCGGTTTCGGTTGGGCAGTAGCGGAGCAAGGTAGAACCATCAAGGACGACAGGGTCATGACGAGAATGACGGCGTAAGGCACGTGAAGGTCTCCAGCTGGTTTCTTGTTTCCAATTCTGTCCAACCACATTAACATGCCCCTGGTGTTGATTCAACGAACACTTCCTGGCGGGTGACAAGGATTCTTCCTTCACAACCATGGGGCAGAACCGAAATCCCCAGCTGTGCGCGATCCATCCAAAATATCTACAGAATCTGCCGGCGCTGCTAGTCGCGTTCGATCCGGATATGCTTCAGCGCTACCGGCAGTGTCGAATGGATCGCGTTTATACTGCACGCGGTCAGGATTGACTCATTCACTAGCCCGCAGCGCCAGCAAGGGATGTCCGTGGTTGCCCTTGCTAGCGCTGCGGGCTAGTGAGGCAAATGTGTCATTTCCGCCCGAGCGCAGTATATGCAGACGATTACTTCAGATGAGACGGCGGAATTGGAGCCGCTCTGGTCGGCATTTGCGGGCGTTTTTCCAACCATCAACAAGGAGATCTCGCGACCTGGAACGCCCACATCGCCCAGTACGCCGCCGAATGAAGGACGCCATGCGGGTCGAAAAAAACAACATGAACCTGGTGGTTCACGGCAAATGCAGAGGTTCGGTGGAACGTGCCGGAGTCCGTGCACGGATTTTGCAAGATTTTTTTATGGACGCTTGCATTGCTGGCGATAACGTGATATAGGGAAGATGGTAAAATAGAGGCCGTGATGTTCATGGCGCTACGTTCCCGCAGCGGATCTAAAATAGGGGGGATGCAATGCTCAACCTGTTCGGCAACAATCACCGCACCTGCGACGGCATGAACCGCCGCAATTTTCTGAGCGTCGGCGCCCTGGGCGCACTCGGCGCCACGTCGATGCTGACGCTTCCGGATCTGCTGCGTGCCCGCGCTGAAGCGCAGGCCCAAGGCGTGCAGACGCGCGACGCTTCGGTCGTTTGGCTGTGGCTTGGCGGCGGCGCCACCCACGTCGAAACGTTCGATCCGAAGATGAGCGCTCCGGAAGAATTCCGCAGCACCGTCGGCGCCGTGCAGACCAACGTCTCCGGCGTCCAAATCGGCGGCTTGTTCAATCGCATGGGCACGGTCGCCAACAAGATGGCGTTCGTGCGATCCTTCGCCCACGGCAGCGGCAGCCACGGCGCCGGCACCTACTGGGTCAACACCGGCTATGCCAGCCGAGCCAACGAAGGCCAAGGGGTTCAGGCCCATCCGTCCTCCGGCTCGATCCTCTCCCGCAGCCGCGGCGCCAATCATCCGCGCACCGGTATGCCGACCTATATCCGCCTCAATCCGATCACCGGCGACGGCGCTGCCTGGCTCGGTCGTTCCTACGAACCGTTCGCCACCAGCGGACAGGCCCGCCTCAACATGGAGCCGCAAGTCACCGTCGAACGGCTTCAAGATCGCCGCACCATGCAGGAAGCGTTTGACACGGTCAACCGCCAGGTCGATTCGACGGGCATGCTCGAAGGCATAGACCAATTCGGCCGTCAGGCTTACGAACTCGTCCAGGGCAACGCGCGTCAGGCTTTCGACATCACGCGCGAAAACGCCCGCACCCGTGAACAATACGGCCGTGGGCTCGGCGAACAAATGCTTCTGGCCCGCCGCCTGTGCGAAGCCGGCTGCGGTTTCGTCACGATCAACTACGGCGGCTGGGACATGCACGGCCAGATCGCCAATGCCTTGCGTCAACGCTGCGGTCAGGTCGATCAAGCCGTCAGCGCCTTCGTGAACGACACGGTCGAACGCGGGCTCGATCGCAACATCCTGCTCGTCATCAGCGGTGAGTTCGGCCGTACGCCGCGCATCAATCGCAATGCGGGCCGCGATCACTGGGGTTCGCTGTGCACGCTGGCTCTGGCCGGCGGCGGACTGCGCATGGGTCAGACGGTTGGCGAATCCAGCTCGAAGGTCGAGCGTCCGCACTCGGCGCCCATCTCGCCGACGGATCTCAAGGCGACCGTGCTGCACGCTCTGGGGTTGCCTGCTGACCTTCAGTTCAACAGCCCGATCGGCCGGCCCACGTACATGATCGAAGGCGGCCGTGCCATCCGCGAACTCGTGTAAACCTCTCTGTTCAGACTTGCTTGGGCCGCCGATCCTTGAGATCGGCGGCCCTTTCCATTGGTATTCGAGTCATACCCGAAAATGCCGCCAAGAAGGCAAGCTCGGTTTCGCTTTTGGACCAGCGATCCACGCGCGGTGCAGGATTTGTTCGATCAGTATGTGGGCGCCGTCTTTACGGTCATTCGCGCCAAGATGAACCCCACGATGCGCTCGGCGAATGACTCCGAGGATTTCCTGCAAAAAACCCGGATGAAGCTCGCCCTGGGCAACTTCGAGGACAAGGACTTCGAAACGCCGCAAGCATTTCTGGCCTACATGTGCCGGGTTGCCGAGCGCGAAGTCCAGCAAGTCAAACGCCAACACGCCCGGTGCACCGAGGGATGGGTCAACCAGGAAAAGCCGTTGGCGCAGCTGTCGGCCGCGGAGTTGGAACGCGTGCTGGACAAGGCGCCGGACGCCTGCGCCGTGCAAATCGCCGAGGATCGCTGGCAGCGCGCCCTGGCCGCCTTGCCGCCGGTGTATCGCTACATTGCGCTCAAGCTGCGTGACGGCTTCACCCAGATCGAGATCGCCAAGGAGTTGGAGCTGTGCGAGCGAACGGTTGGCCGGGCCATTAAAAAGTTGCGCGAATTGTTGCTTGCCGACTCGGAAGAGGGGGGGGTGACGGATCGCGAGGTTATTTTTTCTTCGGCCCGGCCTTGGGCGGATCGGACCAGCGGATGAAGCCGAGGGGATTGGTGTCGTTTTCGGAAATTCGGCAGTCGAAGGCGGCTCCCCCGATCCGGGAGACTATTTCCTGCCGCTCGCCTTACTGAACCGGTTCGGGGGACACCATACTTATCTCCCCGTATTAAGTATGGTGTCCCCCGATCCCGCTTTGTGCCTCGTTCTTCGCCGTTCATGGGGCAACGTCGCGTGGGCCTTTGCGTGGAAACGTCATTTTGATCGGCTCGAAGACGAAGGGCTTCATATCTTTCAGGCCGAGATCAAGAGTGACGCGGAGGTCGTAGATGCCAGGCTCTAACGCCGTTGCGCCAGGCGTTCCGCCGATCGTATTGGACTTGAACGGATCCTGAATGACCGCTTCCCATGACAATTCCTTCGGAGGGAATTCGTGGCTACTGTCTTCAGTTTGTCGTCGCACGTGCTCTATTCGCTTAGGCAGCTTGGAGCAATCGACAAGTTCAGGGGCCGAAGTTGCTTTTCTGGAGAACTTAGGGTCCACTTTGTGGGACAAAAGCAATTGTACGTTGATTTTGGGCGGCTGCTTCTCGGCTGTGGCCGGCGGCGTGACGCGAACCCATACGTTTACAGGATTACCGCGAGATCCGCGGGTAAATGCGACCCATCTTTCCGCATTCCAGCCATTGGCCTCGATGCGCTGCCATTCATGTTTCGTCATGATGGGAAGATCTTCGGGATTGTTGCTCGTTTCCACATGCCGCGGACCGCACCCCAAAATGGCGGCTGGTATTCCAACGCCAAGCGTGCAGATCAAGAAACTCCTAAATTGGTGGATCATGGACATCGCGCTCCACATGAATGGCGATCAAACGCCGGGCAGATAATAGTCCATCATGAAACCGGCGTACGAGTCGGAATTTGTCCTTATTTTGCACCCAGAAGAGATCAGAACGGGTCAGACATGCAATTTGGTGATACGGCTGACCTCAGCGGGGTTTCTTAAAATCTGTCACAAAAATCTTCTCAACCGATGCAAAGACGAATGGCTTGACATTATCCATGCCAAGGTCGACCGTGATGTGCAGGTCGTAGGCGCCTGGCGCTAACTTCGTAGCCCCAGGCGTTCCATTCAGCGTGTAGTCCGACTTGAATGCGTCCTTGACAACCGCCTCCCAGGCGAATTCCTTGGGCGGAAAGTCATGACGCTCGCTCTCTCCTTTCCACACGGCGATCTCTATGCGCCTCGGCAGTTTGGAACATTCTTCAAATCGCGGCGATTCTTCAAATCTACGAGAGAACTTGGGATCCCCCTTATGCGCAAGCAACATTTGCGTTTTGATCTTTGGCAGCTTCTTTTCCGCCGCCGCAGGCGGCGTGACGCGAATCCATACGTGAATGGGATCATTAACGAGCCCGGCCGCAGCGACCCATTTCTGTACCTTCCAGCCATTCTGATCGATAGATTGCCAATGATGCTTATCCATCACAGGGAGTCCTTCAGGGTTAGCGTTTTCCACATGCTGCGCGCGGCAGCCAATGACGATCGCAGAAACAAGAACGCAGACCAACGAAGTTTCGTATACGCGGTTCATGAGCCTCGCTCCGTTTGAGTGAAAGTGAGATCGTCAAACGCCGGGCAAATAGTAGTCCATCATGAAACCGGCGTACGAGTCGGGATTCGATTGTAGTTGTCTCCACGTTAGGTTCACGTCGACTGCACCAAGCCAGTAAGTGGGTCCTGGCCTTGGGCCGCCAGGCGGGCCGGGGTCTAATGACGCGCTATAGAAGTAGCCCTTGTCCGTGACCCAATTGAATCTGTGTACCATCTCGTGGAGCAAGGTTCCGATCTGGTTCTTGGCGCTGAAGTCTGGGGCCCAGAACGGTAAACCGAGGTGAATGTCCCATCCTGGGAATGCCCAACCCAGATAGCTGTCATCGAACGCATTCTCGAACTTGAGAGTCCCATCAAACGCGTTTCGCACGGCCTGAAAATACGATCGAACGGTACGGACCTCGGAGTCGCTCAGTGCATTGCCGTTACCGAACCAGCGACGCAGGCGTTCCCGGGTTTGGCCGGTCAAACCCAACCAGGATGCGTCGGTCCCGCCAAGATCAGCGAGCATGGTGTTGAGCGCTCCTCGCAGAGTCGTGAGCCGGTCCAGCAGGCGGTCTCGTTCGTCAGTGGTGAAGTAATCGTAGGCAAGGGTAAAGGTTTCGCCGCCTCCGGGGATTGTGCCGCTGCTGCGCGCGTCATACCATCGTCTGCGCTCTAATGCGTCGCTGAGCCTGGGCGACTGCTGCACCACGAACAACTCGAGTTCAAAATGGGGTTGCGGCGGAATCAGTGTCGGCGCCAGCTTGGGCCCCTCCAGCAATGTGAACGGCACCAGCGCAGGGGGCGAGGTAATCCGCGCGTCAAGCGCCGGCGAACCCGGAAGAGCTGACATCGCTGCTGTGTATTGGTCCCATGTAGCATCTTCTGCCGTCTCCCAAGCCGCGAGCGCATCGGCGACCGCGATCGCGTACTGACTCTCGATGCTGGCTTCGACGGTCACCAAAGCGTCCTTGATCGCCGCCACGCTGGTTTGATAGGCGGTCCATGCCGTGCTTTCCGCATCGACGAATTCCGCGTCGGCATCGTCGATGGCATCGAGATAGATGGTCCACGCGGCGTCCTCCGCCTCCTCCCAGTCTTCCTTGGCGGGGTCGATGTCGGTCACGTAGTCGTCCAGGGCCAACTCTTGGGCCGCGATTCGATCGGCCCCAGCGTCGTCCATGTCTGCTTGCAACGCCGTGAGTGCTGCGTCATAGTCGTCGTCGCGCTCCGCCGTGGCGATCAGAATCGCGTCGTCCAAGTCGTCCTGGGCGTCAAGGAACGCTTGCTCCAGTTCGGTGTTTTCCGGGTCGAGTTGCCAGGCCGCATAGGCATCGTCGCGCGCCGTTACGTGGGGAGCGAGGTAGTCTTCGTAGTCCTGGTCCGCTGCGATGATGGCGTCATCATAGTCCTCGAAATGGCCCGCCATGGCGGAGTCATAGTCATCCGTCGCGTCATCGATCGCCGCTTCGTATGCGGCTCGATAACTTGCGATCGCGGGCTCCCAATCCTCGAGTCCGTCGGCCACCGCTTCTTCATACGCATCGTCCGCGTCGGCGATGGCCGCGTCATAGTCCGCCTGCGCCAGCGCCACGTCATCCTCGTAATCCGCGTACAAATCATCCGCGTCCGCTTGGGCCGCCGCACGGGCCGCCATGATCGCCGTATCGCGATCGGCGACGGCGGCCAGATAAACGCCATTCGCATCTTCGACTGCGGCCGTGTAAGCGGAGTACAACTCGGCCGCCGTGTGGTACACGCTCCAACTGAAACTCCGTTCGGTGCTCACCATGCCGTCGGAGACCGTCACCCTCACCGCGAACGGCTCGCTCGTGTCGGCGGAACTGGAGATCGTGCCGGCGATGACGCCGGTGCTGCTGTCGATGCTAAGTCCTGGGGGTAGGCCTGTTGCGCTGAAGGACAGGGGATCGCCATCGGCATCGCTGGCTTGGAGGCTCAGGGAAACGAGGTCGCCGCGTACCGCCTGGATGGAACCCGGATTGACGAGAGTTGGCGCATCGTTGACCGGCGCCACGTCGATCGTCATGAGCCGAGCCAGCACGTCGAGATCGACGCCGCCGAACGCGGTGCCGCCGTCATCCTGCACTTGAAAGCCGAAGCCATCGAATGATACACCGTTGGCGTCGGTGTTCGCCAGGTATGCGACCAGGCCTGCGTTCACGGCGGCGGCGCTTATGAAATCTCCCGCGATCACCGGGATCCCGTTGTTGGTGAGCGTCCCTGCCGTCGGCAGGTTCACGATCTTGATCGCCTGAAAATTGTGTGCCGGCGAGTCTTGCGGATCCGTGAAGCCGAAGTCGCTGGATTGGAACACGTACGGCGTGTCTTCCAAGGCCGCCGCCGTGTAATCGTACCCGACCGGAGCGTGATTGATTTGGGCCGGCACGACGCGATCCTCGATACGCTCAAACGTTGGCCGAGTACGGAGGTGTTTTCGCTTCATGGTTGCGGTCCTCGCGTTGGAACAGCCGAGGTTGTTGAAAGGATCGCTCTATCTATATCAATACTCCCAGCGAGAAAAACCGGACACGGTAAATCAAAATTAGTGAGTTTACCGGAGTATCAGCCGCACCACGTCACCGCGGCAGAGCGGGATCGGCCGGGGAAAATTGTCCAAAATCATTCAAAATCGTCGTATAATGTAGCGAGGCTTAACTTTCCTCCCCACGGACTTCCATGCGCCTTCTTAGCTACAACATCCACAAAGGCATCGGCGGCGTCGATCGGCGTTACGTCCTCGATCGGATCTGGCGAGTTATCGAAGACGAGGATCCCGATCTCATTTGCCTACAGGAAGTCACCAGCAATACCCGGCGCACGAGGTATCACGATCAGCCTGATATCCTTGCCAATCGTTTTCAGCCGCGCGGCCATTGCTTTCAGTTGAATGTCCGCTACGACAAGGGCGGCTACGGCAACCTGATCCTCTCGCGCTGGCCGTTTCGCCGGCAACAACATGTGTGTCTGCGGATGCACGCGCGTAAGCCGCGCGGGGCACAAGTGGTCGTCGTCGAGACACCGCAGGGGCCGCTACATCTGACGAATTGGCACCTCGGGCTCGCGGAACGCGAACGGCACTGGCAGGTCGCCCGGCTCCTGGACCATCCCGAATTTCGCGCCGACGCCAAGCTGCCGAGCCTGATCGTCGGCGATTTCAACGACTGGCGCAACACGCTTGCGGCCGGGGCGTTTCACCAGCACACCTTCGAGCAGGTGACGTCGCCGCCGAAGCGTTTTCGCTCCTTCCCTGCTTTCATGCCCATGTTGTCGGTTGATAAGGCATTTCACCGCGGCGGCATCGCCATCCGCGACGTGCGGCTCGTACGATCGAGGCCCGCGTTCTGGGCGTCCGATCATTTGCCGCTCGCGATCGATTTCCAGCTGATGAGTGGCGCGTAGTGAATGGTGAGTATTTAGAATCACCACCCTCCTCCTACAAGAGCGGCGACATCAATCGGGCCACGCCGTCGCGTAGCTTGACGACGAACGTGCGGCGGTGCCATTTCGCGAGCGTCATCCTTTCGGATCGCTTCAAATCCTTCTCGATTTCACGTTCCAGCGTTGCGGCCAAGGCGCGGTCGTAACACTCCACGTCGAACTCGAAGTTCAAACGCAGGCTGCGCGGGTCCCAATTTGCGGAACCGAGCATGGTCCACACGCCATCGACGATCATCAGCTTGGTGTGATAGAAAGGCGGCGGCAGCAACCAGACACGGCAGCCGTACTCCAGCACTTGTGGAAGTTGCGCCATGGTTGCCCATTGCATGAAGCGGTGATCGCTGTGGCTCGGCAAGAGGATATCGACCTGGACCCCGCGCAGGGCCGCGATATTGAGCGCGGAGATCAGGCCCGCATCAGGAAGGAAATAGGGGGTAACGATCCGAATGGTGGACCGGGCGCTGGCGAGAGCGCCGAGCAAGACGAGGCGGATTTTTTCGAGGTCCTCATCGGGTCCACTGCTCACGCCGCGCGCCAGAATCGAGCCGTGAGGATTGAGCGTGGGGAACCAGATGTCGCCGCGCAGCTCTTCGCCGGCCGCGAATTTCCAATCGTCCGCGAAGACGGACTGCATCTGGGCCACGAGCGGGCCTTCGATGCAGAATTGCAGGTCGTGAATCGGCTGGGCCGGCTTGTGTGCGAGCCAGTGCCCTTCGCTGATATTCATGCCGCCGGTGAAGCCGAGTCGGCCGTCCACGATCAGAAGTTTGCGATGATTGCGAAGATTCGCGTAGGCGAAGGAACGCGGAATCCAGCGCGGCAGAAAGCGCGCGGTTGGGACATTGGCCTCGCCGAGCGGGGTGACGATGGAGTTCCAGAGCGGATGAGCGCCGACGTCATCGATCAACACGCGCACGGCGACGCCGCGTGCGACGGCGCGGCCGAGCGCTGCGACGAACAGACGCCCCGTGTCGTCGTTGTCGAAAATGTAGACGCACAGACCGACTGTGTGCTTCGCCTCGTCGATGGCTTGAAGCATCATGGGGTAGGCTGCGTCGCCGTCGCGCAGCGGTTCGACGAGATTCCCCGTTTGCAGCAGTTGGCCGGTGACGGTCGCGCCCAGTTGCACGAGAGGCGCGAGGTGGGCCAGTTCGGGCGACAACACTGGCACGCGCGCCGCCGGCAGATCGCCGCTTGTATCGGCCGGCGGTTGCGGCTTGCGCGGGCGCTGACGTAGACGCCGCGCCCGACGCTGCATCCGATTGATGCCGAACAGATAATAGGCGAAAGCACCGAGAAACGGGGCCAGCCAGGCCAGAGCGATCCAGGCCAGGGCGGAACGCGAGTCGCGTTTGAAGAGAATGAGGTGAATCGTTACAACGAAGCTGAGTGCCAGCGTGACGATCAGCGCGAACCAGGGCCAATGCGTGAGGAGTTCCATCACAACGACTCGCGGCTGACGGCAGGCGCCGTTGACCTCACGCTCCGCGCAATGACTATTTCCTCGCGCCGAGCGTGAGGTCTTCGATGTGCCGCCGATCGATTTATTTCTTCCTGTCAAGCATCGTCATCGTCCTGGGATCGCCGTGAAAGACGACGCCATTGCCTCCCTTGTCGGGGCCAACGAGGTGAAGCACGTCGATCTCGTAGCCGAACGTATTCTTGGCGGCGCGGATGACGCCGTGAAACATGCGGGCCCCCTTGTGCTGCGCAATCAACTCTTGCGACCGGCTCGAAAACGGCGCGGCCTGGCCGTTGATGAAACCATAGATGTCATGCGGAGCTTGCTTATCCGCATAGTGAGAATAGATGACGGGATCGGCTTCCGCGCTCCATTTGTGAAACCAGTTGTTGAGGTTGTAAAGCTTCCATGCGTCCTGCGCCGAATCGAACCACACGAGGTGAGCCGTCGCGATGAGCGGCTCATCGAGCTTGAAGTCGTAGAAGTTCGCGGGCAAGCGATCGATGCCGGTGACGCCGACAATCCTGACGCGTGGCTGTTTCGTCCAGTCGGGCTTGAGGCCGGTGAAGGTCGTGCCCATGCGCCAGTCATAGGCGGGCGTTGGCTCGCGCGAAAGGATGCGCCAGGTTTTTCCGGTCTTTTCATCCTTGAGCAGAAATGTGAAGTCTTCGCGCCAGTAGTACGTGGCCCAGTTGCGCGTGAAGTGAAAATCGATCGCCTTGCCGATCAGTTCGACAGGCTGAGGAGCGGCCGGTTTCTTCTGGGCCATTGCCTCGTAGCTCGCGCCAAGAAGCACGCCAATGCTGATGATTGTGCCGAGCTTGTTCATGACGGCTCCATGGTAGTGCAAGCGTCTCGTTTGCACGCTGCCAAGGTGCAAGCGGGAAGGTTGCACCACGGTGGAATGCTACTTCTTGTTCGCCTCGGACGGCCGCGCGCCGTCCAGTTTCTCGACGCCGTTCGGGTCACCGTACATCACCTCGTAACGGGCCGTCTTCTTGTCGCGGCCGAGCAAATGCAGAATGCGCAGCTCATAGCCGATCTCGTTCTTTGCCGGGACGACGCGGCCGTGGTAGATGTTCGCATCGGGATATTTCTCCAGCAACTTCTTGCCCTCGGCGTCCCAGGGGGCGGCGATGCCGTTGTAGTAGCCGTAGACGGTGTAGTGCGGCAAATCATTGGCGTAGTGCTTGAGCATCTTGCGGTCGGTGTCGTCGCCCCACTTGTGGAACCAGTTGTTGACATAGAAGTCCTTGCCCTCGACGCGGATGATGAACGCCGTCACCGTCTCCTTGGCATCGAGCTTCAGATCGTAAAACTCCTCCGGCTGCCGGTCGATCGCCTGCACGCCAATAATCTTGACGCGCGGCTGCTTGGTCCAATCGACGGCGAGGCCGGTGTACGTCGTGCCGAGGCGATGCCCCGACCACGGCGTCGGCTCGCGGCTGATGACGCGATGCACCTTGCCGGCGTCGTCGCGCACCAGCAGCGTGCAATCTTGCCGCCAGTAGTACGAACGCCAGTTGCGGATGAAACGGAACTCCTCGACCTTGCCTTCGAGTTCGATGTAAGGATAATTGCGCGGCGTCTGCGCGGGAAGCGCGCCGGCAATCGTAAATGATACGAGGACGATCGTGATGAAACATCGAATGTTCATGATGGCGATTCCCAATAGTCGCAAGCGGCAACCAGTCGCGATAGTCGCTAATATATGCAAATGAAACCAATCATCACGCTTTGCGTCGCGTTCCTGATTCCGACCAGCGCACACGCACAGCCGGTGCGCTTCATGCTGCACGGCAACATGAGCCATGAGCTGCCGACGGAGGAGTATCTGCAATTCGTTGAGGAAGCGCGGCCCGATATCCTCGTCATGGGCGTCTTCGATCAACGGCTCTATTCGCTTACATCGCCCGCGGCGAAATCGAAGAAGCCGCCTCTCGATCCCGGTGAGCATCTCGCCAAGTGGAAGGCGGTCGCCGATCGGTTGCACAAGAAAAACATCCGCTTGATCGGGCAAATGGAGTTGTTCGTCGTCAGCGATCAGCCGAAGGAAATCGACGACATGACCGGCTGGTTCGGCTTCCACGACAAGCACTGGAGCGCCAAACTGCTCGGCGCACGACCGACCAAGAGCTTCCGCGATCTGCTCACCCATTCGGTGATGCCGGAGCATCTGAAGGAAGACAAGACGGCCCTGTGCGGCTGCCGCGTCAATACCAAGGCGGTGCTCGGCTGCGTCAACAATCCGCACTGGCGTGAGGTGCAGAAACGCATGGTCAAGGCCGCGATCGAACACGGCGTCGATGGATTTCTGACCAATCGCAATTTTTTCGAGCACTGCGATTGCCCGCATTGCCAGGAGGCGTTTCGCAGTTGGCTGAGCGCACGCTTCTCGGCCGACGAATTGAAGACGCGCTTCGGCATCACGAACCTGCCGACGCACGTCTTCGCCTGCGTGACCGGCAATCATCGCACCCATGACCCGATCCCGGACGGCTTTCAACTCGAGAAGATGCGCTTCGTCAAGGATCACGTGCGTGAATTTTTCGAGGATATCTACATCAAGCATGGCCGTGGGTTGAAGAAAGATCTGTTCGTTGGCCAGTGGAATCACATGGCGTATTTCGACGAGTTGCATCTCGACAAGGGCCATTTGCCTCCTTCGACGCGGACCAACCTGGCGCACGCGCTTGCGGACGAGCGCTGGAGCGTGCCGGCGAATCTCTGGGGCCGCGGCGAGGACCTGCTCTGGTACTGCAACTGGGGTACGACGCAGAACACCATCCTAGCCAAGGAGTATGCAGGCGATACCGTGCTGTACGGCCTGTACCTGCGTGCGATGGCGCGCGGCAAGGCGTACGTCATCAACAAGTACGACTTCTATCGTCCGCGCGTGCTGATGGCCGAGGCCGCCGCGCTCGGCTACGCCACCAATGCGATCGCGACGCCGTGGCAGCATGAGGAGGATCGCGCGGTCGTCCTGCGTTACTTCCGCTTTTTGCGCGAACATGCCGATCTCTATACGGACACGCAGCGCGTCGCCGAGGTCGGCCTGGTCTTTCCGCGCCGCGCCATTCATGCGGGAGACGCGTCACCCCTGGAATACACCGAGGCGGCTGGGCGCATGTTGATCCGTGAGCACCTGTTGTTCGACATGATTCCGGACGATCTGTTGTCCGGAACTTCGCTGGACGGCTTTCGCACGCTCATCATCGCGGCGCCCGAATATCTCGACAAGAGCGAAATGGCCGTGCTGCACAAGTTCACCCAGCGCGGCGGTAAACTCATCTGGACGCCGGTGCGTGAAGACGACCGCGTCCGCCCTGGCGCCATGAGCGCGGATGCGAAACGATTGCATGCCAGGGCAACCGCGTTGCCGGGCCAGACGCTGCGCATCGACAATGCCCGCACCGAGCTAGAGCCGTTGCGTAAACAGTTCGTGCAGGCGTCGTGGAGCCAGGCGCGGGCGCCGTGGACCGTCGAGATGCACGCCTATCGGCAAGAGGCGAAGAAACGCTGGATCGTCCACCTGGTCAATTACAACCACAAGGAGAACGCGCCAGGCAAATCGGTGTCGGCGCGCGAGGCCCCCATCGAAGCGGCGCCGGTCGAAGTTCGGCTCAATCTCGCCGCCGACACGAAGGTTCGCCGTGTGCGATGCCTTTCCCCCGACGGCAGCGAATCGAAGGAGATTTCTTTCCGTATCGACGCGGGACAGGTCCGTTTCACCCGGCCCGAATTTCTTGTTTACGGAATTTGTGTCGTGGAAGAATAATAGGCAAACCATCGGTCCGGCAGGCGCGGACGGACGAGAATACGCGGGCAAGGTATACTCGGGGCGAGGTGAAATGACACAAATTGCTTGTGCAGAATGAGGACCACATTTCGCAGCATCTCACGTCATTCGCCCTTATGCGGCATTTTCTCTTTGCCACTGGCAACGTCCCAAACTCGAACGGTGTTGGCGGATCCTTCAGCGAGCAATCGGCCGTCAGGCGAGAATGCCAGCGTTTGTGCGTCGCCCGCCCATTTCTTGTTGGGTGTGACGGTGGCATCCCCCATGACGTGCAATCCTTTGCCGGTGGTCACGTCGTGCAGACGAATCGCGGTGCTGTTGCTGGTCCGCGTCGCCAACGTCTTTGCGTCCGGTGAGAAGACGAACGCAACGTAAACGCCCTGCTGGACTGCGGGCAACCGGCGGATTTCCTTTTCCGCGCTGACATCGAACAGGCGGGCGGTGCCATCGGAGCTTGCCCAGGCCAGGAGAGTCTTGGCATCCGCAGTGAAGGCAAGGGAAGCGACGCCGAAACCGGTACGGACATCCAGGAACGGATTGTTTGGCTGAAACTTGGACTGCAAGAGTTCCTTGCCTTTCAAGGCGCCAATTCCCCAGAGCCGGACGACGCCCCGTTGCTGCATGTCGTCCTTGGTCACATGGACGGCGAAGAGGCTGAGGTTATCTGAGACGAAGAGCAAGCTGTTGTCGCAATTGGCGCCGCCCGCGAAGAAGTTGCCATGAAATGGGCGCAACGTGGAGGCGTCGCCGAATGACAGCAATCGCCTTCCGGTGGCAATGCTGACGAGGTGAATCATCTGGTCCTTGCTGCGGATCGCCAGAGTCTTGCCGTCGGGAGAGAAGGCTGCGCAGGCGGCCCCGAGGACGCCGGCCTTGTTGGCTTCGTTCATTTCAAGAGTGCGATTTCCCTTCCCGGTCGCGGTTTCCCACAGGCGAATGCGGCCTTCCTGAGTCACCACCGCCACCATCGCCCCATCGGGGGACAATACGGCGATGCTGGGCCCAAGCGTTTTCGGTGTGAGCGCTGTGCCAAAGCGGCGCAGTTCCTTGCCGGTTGCTGCCTCAAAGACGCGAAAGGAGCCGTCCTGAGAAGCCGTCAACAATTGCTTGCCCGAATCGAGGAAGCGAACGAACGTGACAGGGCTATCGTGTTGCCAGGATCGCCCCGGCTGCGCCGCGCCAAGAACTGGCATGGCGGCAATCAGCAACAGCGCGAGGGCGAACCTTCTTGAATCGCGTGGCATGTGGCCAATCCTCTTTCCGCGCGTGCGGATGGGCTGTGCTATTTGAGGGGCACGGTGCGAAACTCCAGGCGTTTCTCCTCCATGACGATCGAGCGGCCGGCGCCGGCGCTGTACTTGCCGAAGACCGATTGCAGCATGTCCGTGGCCAGGTCGCCGGTGCAGTGCGCCGGGACGACGAGCTTGACTTTCAATTCGTCGAGCCGATTGACGATCTTGCGGATCTGCTCCGGCTCCGTCTTGAGAAGATGGAAGCCGCCCAGGAGCATCCGGATCGAGTCCTTTTTTCGTTGCGTTTGCGCGGTCTCGACCATTTTGATGATGCCGGGATGCGAACAGCCGACGATCATCACCAGACCCTGCGAGGTTTCGAGCAAGAGCGCCTGCTCGGGCGGCAACCCCTCGATCGGGCCGGTCGAAAAGACGCCGGGCATCAGCTCGAAGGGACCTTTCACGCGATTGGGCTTCATCTTCACCTGGTCGGCGGCCTTGAACGCTTCGATGCCGAACGAGTCGAGGAAATAAACCTTCATCTTGGGGTTCTTCTCGAAGACCCAGTAGATGCCGCGGCGGTGATCGTCGTGGACGTGCGAGATAAACGCTTCGTCGATCGACTTGGGGTCGATCTTCATTTTTTCCATGTGTTCCAGAAGCAAGATCGGATCGCCGCCGGAATCGAAGAGGATGCGCTTACCGCGGAAGTCGATCAGGGCGGCGAAGCCCCAGGAGCGCGTGAAATCTTTGTTGGCGGCGGTGTTGTCGAAGAGGATGCGGATCTCCAACTCGGGCTTGGGCTTCACGTCCTGAGCGTTGCTCATCGGAATGAAGACCAGGCCAAAGAGAGTCAAACAACGCCAGTGAAAGTTCGACATTTCCATCTCCCTGTCCGCGTCGCAGATTCACGACGCGGAGCGTCGTGCCACACTTACTTGCCCGTGCCTTCCTTCTTCAGCATCGCCTTGTACTCGACGGCTTCACGGCGTTCGAGCCGGCCGCGCATGCGCAGCACGTGGGTGTCGAGCTGCGGCGCCAGGTCCTTTTGTGCATCGCCGGTCAGGTGATACAACTTGTAGGTCGTTGTCTTAGCGTATGCGACGACCAGCTTCCACGGGCCTTCCTCAATCGACTGCGTGCCGGCGCGCTCGGGCAGTTCGATCTTCGCCTGCTTCTTGAGGAGGGCCCAAAATTTTTCGTCGGCAGTACCGAGATCGTCCTTGGACTCGGGGTCCAAGAGGACATTATCTCTCGGCTTGCCTTGCGGACCGTCGAACACGACCGCCTTGTCCTTCGGGTTCATGGAGACGGCAGTATTTCCAGCGACGACCGCGGTGCCGATCGGGTTCTTGACGGTGATGGCAGTCCCCTGGAAGTTGCGGATCACGTTATCGACGACGGTGATCTTACAGCCGGAGCTGTTGAGGAGATTACGATAGCCGTCGACCTGGTTGCCGATGATGGTGAGATCGGCCTTGCCCCAGCCCCAGACGGCCGAGCCGCTCTTACCGCCGCCGTGCATGTGATTGCCGCGGATGCGCGCCGTGCCGTCGACGAGGATGCCAGCGACGCCGCCGCCTTTGAGGGTGTTGCCGACGATCAACGCCGACGAGCCTTCGCGCACGGCAATGAGGGGAGGCATGCCGCCGGAGCGCGCGAGTTCGTTGTCCATGATGTAGGCGACCGAGCCGAAACGCAGGCCGATGGCGACGAGGCTGTTGTCGAGGCACTTATTGTGCAGAAGCATGACGACCGCGCCATGGCGGGCGCCGATGCCGGCGGCCTTGTTGTCCTTGCATTCGTTCCCCTCGATCAGGGCGAAGGCGCGTTCGCGCGTGCCGATGCCGGCCAGGTCGTTCTTGTAGCAGCGGTTGCCCTTGATGATCGGCGTGGCCCCTTCGCGCGAACCGATGCCGGCGAGCCTGTTTTCGTAGCAGTCGTTGTCGACGATAAGAGCCTTGGCGCCGAGACGGCTGCCGATGCCGGCCATCTCGTTCTTGTAGCACTTGTTGGCGCGGATGATCGGCTCGGCGCCGTCACGGGATCCGATGCCGGCCATCTCGTTCTCGTAGCATTCGTTGCCTTCGATGATCGGCCTGGCGCCGTCGCGGCTGCCGATGCCGGCCATCTTGTTACGGTAACATTTGTTGCCACGGATGACGGGGGCGGCGCCATTGCGTGAGCCGATGCCGGCCATCTCGTTCTCGTAGCACTCATTGCCAACGATGATGCCTTCGGCGCCATCGCGTGAGCCGATGCCGGCCATCTGATTCTTGTAGCAGCGATTGTGGCGGATGAGGGGCGCCGCGCCGTCGCGCGAGCCGATGCCCGCCATCTCGTTGCCGTAGCACTCATTGTCCTCGATGATCGGGTTGGTCCCTTTCATGCGGACGCCGATGCCGGCGCGGCGATTGTTGTAGCACTTGTTGCCGCGCACGATGGGGGTTGCACCTTCGCGGATGCCGATGCCGGCGCGGACGTTGTCGAAGCATTCGTTGTTGATGATGGTCGCCTTCGAGTTGCGATTGCCGATGCCGCCGCGCAGGTTGTTGAAGCAGACGTTGGCCTCGATGGTCGGCGTCGCGCCGTCGGCGATGCCGATGCCGCCGCCCATGTTGCGATGGACGATATTTTTGTAGATGCGCGAGTTGTTCCCCTTGCCGGAGCAACCGATGCCCGCGTGGCCGTTGTCGTGGACGATGCAGAACTGCACGATCGCAGTGACGTCGGGAACGCCGAGCGCGGGCACGGCATCCTTGACGCCGACGGCGCCGCGTTCATCGGGGAGCAGTTCGCCGCTGGTGGCGTAGTGGAAATCGTAATCCTTCTGATCGAAGGCGCCGGCGCGGGTGACGCTGAAGCCGTCGAGGACCGACCCCTCGGCCATGAGGACGGCCGGCCCCTTGGCGCCGGCGCCGGTATGCTCGATGCTCGTCGCCTCGGCGCGCTTGAGGCCGCGCTTGCCGGGTGTGTCGTCGCCGGCGCTCTTGAGGGTAACGCCCTGCTTGAGGCGAACCGGCTCGCGATACGCGCCGGCCTCGACCAGCACCGTGTCGCCCGGTTTGGCGGCATCGACAGCGGCCTGGATTGTCTTGAATTCCTTGGGCACGTGCAACGTGACTGCACCGACGGGGACCGCGCAGCAGCCGAGCAACACGAGAATGACGGCGGGACGCATGGTAAGTCTCCTCGATCTTCGCTCCGGGCGTTGGAGTCTGATTCATTCCGACGATCGATGGGCGGCAGTCATCTTGTTCAAGAGCCGGGCCATCTCTTTCCGCTCAAGCACGGTCAACCCTTGCATCACCAGATCCATTTGCTGCTGATGGACCAGCCAGATGCGCTTCAGCAACTTCTGCCCGCTGGCGCTGACCCGGACGTACTTCTCGCGGCGATCCGCGGGGTTGCCCTGGCGCTCGATCAGGCCCTTGCGTTCCAGGCGTTTTAGCAGCACGGTGACGTTCGGGAACGACACATAAAGCTCGCGCGCCAGCTGCCGTTGCGTCGGCAACTCCTCTCGAAATCGGTTGGCGATGGTCAGCAGTTGAAACTGCGGCGGCGTCAAGTCGAAGCCGGCAAAGTAAGGCTCCATCAGGCGCTGGAGCGTCCCATAGCCGCGCAGGACAGCCACCATCGCCTCGCGGGAGGCTGAGAGCGGAAAGCCGTCGTGCAGGTTCGTGCCCGGCGAAGAATCCTGGCTAAGCATGGGAAGGCCCCGGCGATCCAGGGTTCTATTCGTTAACTATTTAACTATAAGACGCGTGCTCTGTCAATGAAGTTCCCCGAAATGAACGACCACGATTTAACCTACTACCGAATACGGCAGGAAACGAACTGCTTCGCCGGGCAGTCGAGGAATAAATTTGGAAATGCCAAAATGGAATCAAGGAATCGTCAGCTTAACTTTGCCGGGTATCAGGCACACTTTCCCATTGCATGATTGCACGTCGATCACAAGCTCCAACGGACTCGTGTCGCCTGCGACGCGTTTGAGGTTGGCTTCGATCTTGACCACGCCCGTGTAGATGTCGTACTCGTCTTTCGTGTCCTTATCGACGTAAGTCTTGCCTTGCGGATACAGCACGCGCACGCCTTCTAGCTTCGCCTTGGCGGCGAGATTCACTTTCGTGCGCGCGGCATCCAGGAATTCCTTGTTGTGATTGACGGGGTTGGCGTACAGATGCCAGCCTTGCTCGATCTTGAGAGTGATCGTAACAAGCTGCTCGCCTTGGCCGTTGATCTTGCCGGCCGTCGCGGTCGCTTTGACCTTGCTGGTCGAATTGTTGTTGTCGCCGGCGTCGCACGTCAGCGCGAAACCGACCAGGGCGGTGGTTGCGACAAGAGCGGCGAGGAGTCTGTGCTGGGTCATGGATATTCCTGGAAAGGTGGATCTGGATCAGCGGGCATCATGCGCAGCCGCCGTGAGCGGGGGCTCTTTGTTGCTGAGGCGCACTTACGGGACATTCAACTTCTTGGTCCCCGTCAGCAAGCAATTGTCCTTGTCACACGCATTGACCGTGATGCCGACCTCGAGCGAACTGTTGTCCCCATTCGCGCGCGTCAGCTCGATCTGGATGACGACTCGGCCCTCGTAGACTCGGTACTTGTCTTTATCGATCGTCTTCTCGGTGCCGGGCGGATAATTGATGCTCGCTGCCACTTTGTCCTTGGCCTTGACGGTGATCTTGGTGCGATTGGGTTCGAACATTTCGTTCCCGACGGGATTGGCGTAGATGTACCAGCCCTTGTCGATGTCGATGGTGAGCGTCAACATCTGCTTGCCGTCGGGCCCTGCTTTGCCGAGCACGGCGGTTGCTTTGATCTTGGCGTCCGATTTATCGATCTTCTGCGCGTTCGCGTTCGACATGGACGTCAGGGAAGCACAGGCGATCAACAAGGCGCCGACCAAAGGGGTTCGCTTCATGTTGTTTCTCCGGGGATGGTCAGTTTCATCACATCAACGGGCGTGCGAAGCGATGCGTATTCGTCTATTTTCGACTGCAAATGCAAACCATCTTTATCCTACTCCAAGCGCTGTTGTGCGAACCAGTCCATTTGGCGCGACGATGACGAAAATTCCGCTTGCAACACATTCACACACACACGCACCCGACACTGGCGCGAACGCGGACGCTCGCTGTCCCCTCAGTCAGCCCAGATACTTCAGCCCGACGCCATTTTCGTGGCAGGCGAGAATCTTTGCCTGGGTGTACGACACGGTTTGTAATCACGCGGCCTTGCGGTAGGCGCGTTGTCCGTTTTGCTCGGTTTGCCGAGTTTGCCAAAAAATTTTGAGCGGCTCATCGTCGCTCAGGTGATCGGCGCGCAGTTGCAGGATCGCTTCGGCGCCTTGCTCCGACCAGAATTTTTCCGTTCCCTTCACACGTTGGTTGAACTGCTTCACGGCGGA
>SYHD01000101.1 GCA_005799265.1 Planctomycetia bacterium
ATGTTGCAGCTCGCCCAACGGATGTCCGCGCCCAGCGCCTGCAGCGTCTCGATGAGGACGGCCGTCTGAATCGTCATGTGCAAGCTGCCCGCGACACGCGCCCCCTTGAGCGGTTGCGACGGCGCATATTTCTTGCGAATCGCCATCAGCCCGGGCATCTCGTGCTCGGCAATCGTGATCTCCTTGCGGCCCCACGGCGCAAGCGCCGCGTCCGCGATCACGAAATCTTGCTCTACCTTCGCTGCCTTGCTCTTCTTCTTCCCCGGAGTCTTGGTCGCTAAGGCCGTCATTCGTCTCTCCTGTTTGATGGTTACGTCAATCCCTTTCGGTACGAATATATGATAGGAGTGCCATGCGGATCAAGCCAACTCTTATCCCGGCTCAGCTCACCGGAAGTGTGCAAATAGCCATGTCGGCGAGGGATCCGTATTACGCATCCTCATGGATTGGTATAATGCGTTCGCCTTGATTCCTGACTTATGGCGGCGATCACATGAAAAGACTCACTCTTTGGACGATCATCCTCGGCATCGGCGCGGGACTCGGCGCCGGAGGCTACTATGTCGCGACCCACTGGAAGGAAATCAATCCGCTGGGATCGCAGCAGAAAATCGATGCGCTGCAGAATCTCACCGCGCAAATGCGTCGAACCTGCATGACCGAAAAGGATTTGCACGGCGCGAGCATCCGTCTCGCCGAAGTATTGAAGGGCAAATTGGCCATACGCGGGTGGATTGCCCGGCCGGACCAGAAAGCCAAACTTGAGGACCTCGCCCAATCGCTGCTCGACGAGGAGCCTGAATTGAAGGAAAAATGCGACCAGGGCATCTTGCTTTCGTTTACGGTCTTTCCGATTCCGCAACTCTTGATGCAATTGCAACATGATTTCGACGAAGGCAAGGGCGCCGAAGCGGACGAGCAAAATCTCCGCCGCGCCGTCATGCGCACGACTCGCCTCGACGGCGCGGCCTTCACCGAAAACGCCAGGCTGCACGTGCACGCCGTCAGCATCCGCGGCAGCGCCAAGCAGGACACGACGGCCGCCGCGCTCCAGGTCGCAATCAAGAGTCGGCTCGAAGCATCGGGGTTCGCGCCCGAAACCGTCCCGGACCTCATCCTCGACGTGCGCTACTTCACCAGCCCAGCCCTGCTCTTGCAGCGAGAAATTGCGCGCCGGGAAGTAGCCAAGGACGTGTACCTCACCGCGGCCTGGTACGACGGCCGCGGCAAACTACGCATCGACGGCATCTGGACAAGAAAGGAACACAAGCAGCTAATCGACACGGCCCTCGACCGGATCACCGCGGACCCCAATTACATCGCCATGTTCCGCGCGCCCGAGGCCGGCACTGAAAAACTCGACATCGACGTTCGCCCTACACTCTTTGACGACTCGGCCATTACCGCCCAGCTTCAGAAGCAACTTGTCGAAACCGCACGAAAGCACAATAAGGCTCGCCTGCGCCGCATTCGCTTCCTCAGCGTTGCGCCGGCTGCCGACATGAACGAAAAAAACGAGCCAGTCGTGGACGACGAGGGGAATCCCTCTTATGTCTTTCGCGTGGCGGCGCGCTCATTGCCAGACAATGCCCAACAGCGCGACGAGATCCTGAATGAACTTGGCCGCTGGCTCAGGCCGCGCCTGCCGTTGGTTACGAATCCTGATCAAAGGCCGATGTCGTTTCAGATCGATATGAGATCGAAATCGAATCTGGCCTTTGCGCTGCAAGAGCGGCTGATCGAGCGCGAGCTGGACGGCGCCGTCGTCACCGACGCGCTCTACGACGAGGACGGGACGCTCGAACTTTCCGGCCGCTTACATGAGGTCGGCGCTGCGAGCAAGCAAGCGATCGACGCCGCGTTCAAGGACCTGCTCGCCGACGAAATGCCCTGGACCGGCGCGCCTTTGAAAGCCCACGAAACGCGCAAGGACGGGCAACCGCTCGCGTGGCAGGAGGTCGTGCGGGGCACGAAACTCAAGCTCGCCGCCGATGACACCGGCAAACGACTGAGGCTCGATCGGCTCTACTATCGCTATGAAAAGGATCAACTGCGTTTGGTCGCGGATGGCGCGTTCCTCACGGGCTTCGGCAAGGACGAACCCGCCAAGACGCTGGCGCGCGCCGTCGACGAGATCATCGCCACGCGAGGCAATGCCGAGCTTTCCCTCAGCGCTCTCAAGATACTCAAGAATCCGATTCATGAGTTGCAGAATCTCGCCGCCGAGCGTGCGGAACTGGATGGCGTTCTCGTCACGCAGGCTCGTTATGACACGGAAGGGCTGCTCCACGTGGACGGCTTCCTCGGCCAGCGTGGGCAGAAGAGCCTGCTCGCGGGGCTGGCTCTCGAGCGCTTGGGTAAGATTCCTGATATCGTGAAAAAGGGGAGCGATCCAAAGACGTCTTCCGGCTGGTCGATCGACGCCATGAAGATGCACGCGTCCCTGAAGGGGGAATCGTCCTGGAACGACGTAGTACGCGGGTGTCAAATCGATCTGGCAAGCGAACCTGCTCTGCGCCGCGCGACCGTTGAACGCATGCACTTCCAATATGACGATCCGCAGTCAGCCCAGGCCACGTTGCTCTGGAAGGGGACATACCTGACGAAGGCAGAAGAAAAAGTGGATGAGCCGGCCCTGACGCGAAAGATTGCCGACACCTGTAAAATGATGTTGCCCGACTTGCCCTCACCCCTTTCCACTCTTCCTCAGGGAGAGGGGAAAGGGGTGAGGGTTCAGCCCGCGCTAACGAAAGTGGGCACGCCGATCTACGCGCTGCAAGACCTGGCCGTGAAACAAAAACTCGACGGCATGCTTTTCGCGGACGCCTACTTCGATCGCGAAGGCAAGCTGGTCCTCGAAGGCAAGCGTGGCAACGACGAGCAAGTCAAGGATGTCAAGGCACTTATCGATCGCGTGTTGGCCGAGAGCAAGACGCCGATCGCGCCGGGGGGCCTGGCGCCGTTCGAGCGGATGATCGTCGTCCCGTGGCAGCCGTTGTTGGTGGATATCCAAACGCAGTTCGCGCAAGGAACTCAGGCGTTCCAACGGCAAACCCGCATCGATCGCGTTTATTTTCAGCACGATGACGCGAGCAAGAAGGCGATCATCCACATCGAGGGCGTTTCCCTTTACCAGGGAAAAACGCCTACCCTCGAAGAACAGACGGCCAGCGTGCTCGGCGTCCTGCGCAAACAACTCGACGCCAAGGGGGTGGAGAAATTCGCCGTCAGCCTGCGCGGCGTCGAACGGAAGCCAAATCCCGCAGTCGAGATGCAAGATCGCGCGGTCAAGGCGGGCATTGACGGCGCCGTCTTCAATATCGGCTTCGACGAGAAGGGAGTTTGCGTTATTCGCATGCCGTTCATCCCGGCGGGGCACGAGGAGAGCATTCGCAAGCTGCTGGAGGAGTATTCGAAGAAGCATCCGCACCTGGGGACACTGCAGTTGCGGTAATACGTAGGAAACGAAAATGAAAATACAAAACAGGCATGATGCTTGTGCCCACGGAACTCGTGCCTGAAATCCGGAAACTGATCGCACGCCGGAATTGACGTGGAAAGTCCGCGACGGGGAGCCGATAGCCTTCACCGGCGTGAATCGTCCACTTTTTTCGACGGCGCATGCTCGAAAGCGCCGATATCCGCCGTGCCGTCCTGAATGCGCGGCCGGCGATCCAGGTCGAATGCTTTTTCCATCCACTCTTCGTTGGCGGCCGCATTGATGCACGGTGATGTCGGCTTGAGGCGATGATCCCCGTTCTTCTCATCAATGAATTGCGGATCGGCTTCGATGCACTTGAAGTCGTTCGCGGTATTCTTGTAAAGGGCAGGATTGTACTTGGCGGTTCGGCCGAGGTAGAAGGTCTGCTTGGTGAAGTGCAGGCCGAGCTTGCCGATGCAGCAGTGCTTGAGATTCGCCTTGCCGAGGGTGAGCTGGTGGATGTCCACGTGGTAATAGTGGCTGACGTAGACGTCATCGGGTTCGCTCTTGTCGCCGCGGGTGTTTGACCAGGCGATGGAGTTGACCAGGCCGGCGACGCCGAGGGTTTGCACGCCGCCGCCGGAGACGCCGGTGGAGTTGTTGACGAAGGTGCAGTTGCGGGCGTTGCCGCCGGTGGAGAGCACGGCGCCGCCGCCGATCTTGTCGGCCTTGTTGGCGATGACGAGACAGCTTCGGAGCATGCCGCCGAAATCGCAGTAGGCGCCGCCGCCGCCTTCCTCCATGGAGCCGGTGCCGTTGGGATTGCGTGCGCGTTGTCCCTTGGCCCGATTCTTGACGAGCGTGCAATTCTCCGCGAGGCTGCCGCTCAGGTGGCACCAGATGCCGCCGCCGCGCTGGGCGGCCTCGTTGGCTTCGATGAGGCAATGTCGGACGGTCGTGTTGGTGTCGGCGTAAATGCCGCCGCCGCCCAGCGGGGTGTCGGTGTGCAGGAAGCCGGTCACTTGATTCTCGATGATCTTGCAATCGCGTATCAGGCAAGGCGGCGGATTCTTGCCGCGCATGCGTGTGCAGATGCCGCCGCCGTAATTTTTGGCCGTGTTTTTGACGATGACGCACTCCGCCACGGTCGTGCCTGGGCCGCAGTGGATGCCGCCGCCTTCGCGTGCTTCGCCGCGCGTGACGGTGACACCGATCAGACTCGCGCCCTGACGTAGCGAAACGCAGCGGCACTTGCCCTGAGCGTCGATGATTGGCTTTTGGGCGCCCGCACCGCGCAGCGTCACGCCTTCCTTGACGATAATTTCATTGTCGATGCGATAGGTGCTGCCGGCCGCGAGGATGATCGTGTCGCCGCTCTTGGCGGCCTCGAGCGCCGCCGCGATGTCCAGCGCGGCGGTCTGCGGGCTTGCGTAAGGCTTCTGCGGCTTGGTGCTGTTCGGATCGACGTGTATCGTGTCCGCACGCGCGTTCCAGACGCCCGCCGCCATCATCAGGAGAGGAAGGAGCCAGATTCTCCACGGTTTTTTTCGCAACGCACTCATGATGGCGGCCTTTGGAAGGTGGGCTTGAATCATTCGGTTCCGCATTGGCAATCGTCGTTGAAAGCTCGCTAGTTTACAAGAGAATTTCGGCGCCGAAACTACCAACAAAAAAAGGCACTCAACCTTGGTTGAGTGCCCTCTGTTTTTGTCGGTTCACTGCGAGCGCTAAACGGGGAGGTGTTAGCCGACCAGTTCGCGAATGGCGTGGCCGCCGTTGACCATCGGCACCGGACGGCCCGATTGATCGTTGAAGTGCAGGTCGCGCGGCATGCCGAGGACGTGGAACACCGTCGCCATCAGGTCGTGCGGGGTGATCGGCGTGGTGCGCGGCACTTCGACGCGCGCGTTCGATTCGCCGACCGTCTGGCCCATTCGCAGTCCGCCGCCCGCCAGCGCGAGCGTTGACAGCGGCGCCCAGTGATCGCGACCCATGCTGCCATTGACGCGCGGCGTACGGCCGAACTCGCCGGAGATGACCAGCAGGATGTCGTTGTCCAGGCCGCGTTGATAGATGTCGGTGACGAAGGCGCTGACGGCGTGATCGAGAGCCGGCGCGGTGCTGCGCATGCTCTGGGCGATGTTGCCGTGCATGTCCCAACCGCCGTACTGCATGGTGACGAAGCCAACGCCCGCCTCGCACAGACGGCGCGCCATCAACATCTGGCGAGCGATGCCGCTGGAGCCGTACATGTCGAGCGTGCGCGGATCTTCGCGGGTCACGTCAAACACTTCACGAGCGCGGCCGCGGAGAAGTTCGAACGCTTGCTGTTCAAAGTTGTCAAGGCCCTGCATCGTGCCGGTGCGATCGACTTCGCGGTCGATCGAATCAAAGGTGCGCAGGAGGTCGCGGCGTTCGTTGAGGCGGTCCATGGGGACCTGGAGGTTCATGTTGTTGCGGGCGTTGCCGGCGGTGTCGAACGGAGCGTAGGCGGAGCCGAGCCACGAGGGGCCGTCGCCGAGGATGCCGCCCATGCGGACGTAGGTCGGCAGGCCGGTGCTGACGTTGTTGGCGCCGCGATGCTTCGCAAGGATGGAGCCGAAGCCGGGCTTGATCTGGCCCTGGCCGTTGTCGGCGGGCGGGAAGTTATAGCCGGTCATGACCCAGTGCGTGCCGCCGCCGTGGCCGGAGTTGGTGTGCGCGAAGGAGCGGACGAACGCCATCTTGTCGGCGACGCGCGCCATCTTCGGGAACACGCTGCCGATTTCGATGCCGGGGACGTTGGTCTGCACGGCGCCGACGGTGGAGCGGAATTCGGAAGGAGCGGACATCTTGGGATCGAACGTTTCGACGTGGGTCGGGCCGCCGCCGAGCCACAACCACACGACCGAGGTATTGCGGGTTTGCTGGCCGCGCTCGGAAGCCTGAGCGCGGATGCGCAGCAGGTCGGCGAGGGTCAGTGCACCCATGCCGAGAACGCCGGCTTTCAGGAAATCACGACGGGTGGTGCCGTCACATTGGGCGACCTGGCGATTGGACAGGAGATTGAACATGTAAAAACCCCCCAGAGGTAGGATAAGCTGTCGTCAGTCTGCGCGAAAGGTAGGATTTAGGTTAGCGCAGCTGCACGAGCAGCAAGGATCCAAGGTTACACACAAATGAAAGCCTAGGCGAATCTGTGTCCTGTGTCAATTACTGTTTTTGTCAAGTTGGCGATTTTTCTCCAAGTATTTGGAAACTTGTACAGGCTGGGCAAAGCCAGACGCTTATCCAGTTTGTCTAAATTCATGCGGCATCAGTGCCTGAATCGTAAGCGCGGGATTCGGGCCTGTCCTTCGCTTATGCGCCAGGCTCTAAGGGGACTAAAGATTGAGCCCGAATTCGTTGCTGTGCAAGAACGTCCAGTAAATATCTTCGGCATAACGCCTCCAAAACTCCGGCGTCGGTGTTTCTTCCTTGTTCGCCTTTTTGCTCCACTTCGACAGGCCGATGATGTGTTGAAAGGGGAATCGCCTTTCCTAACCGGTACCCGTTCACGACGCGGAGCGTCGTGCTACAATGTGGTGCGACGCTCCGCGTCGCATCGGCTACGGGTATTTTTCCAACTGCCCGTCCCCTAACCAGAAGCGCAATCTCGAACGCTCGTGTTGCTCAGACTGATAGCGAAACGCGAACAAAACCGATTCCCCTCATGGCGTCGTCCAATCGTTTTGCTTCAACGTTCCCTTGAGTTGATCTTCAAGCAGACTATTGCGTCCGGCATCCTGCAACAGCGGCATGGCAGCGTCGAGTTCGGTGCGTTCGTAACCGGCGCGCTCGAGCATGGCGCGGGCGACTTGCTGGGGATTCGGCCCAGCCAGCTTCTTGCCTTGACGCGGAAATTGCTTCTCGAAACGGGCCAACTGGATCTCGTAGGTTGGATCGGCGTGTGCCGAATATCCATTGGCGCTGATCGGCAAGAAGATGGGCGGCAGACGATCCGGATTGCGGATCGAGTCGCTGACCGCCGACTCGCGCTCGGCCACCATGCGGCCCATCTCGTTCGCCAATACCGCTGCGAGCTGGCCGTCGGTCTGGCATTGGCGGACCAGTCCTTCCGTAATGTAGATCAAGCCGATGCCGACGTGGAAGATTTCCGGGTCGGCTGCTCCCAACGTGACGACGTTCGGCCGCAGGCCCGTCTTCTCCATGTTGTCGCCGACGATTTTGCCGCGGACTAATTCGACGCGATAGACAACTTCCTGCGTCGCCGGCGGAAGGTTTAGGCGCATCGGCATGGCCTTGCGCGGCACGGCAAACGGATTGCTCGCGACCTGCTGCGTGGGCGGCTCGTCCGGCACGAGCTGGAACGGCACGCAACCGACAACGAAAAGCAACAACAGACAACCTCGGATTCGCATGACCACCTCCGCGTAGCCGCTCGCGGTTTAGCGCTCGATCCAAAACATCCGAACGCTAGGCCGCCGGCGGCAGCGGACGATACACGCGACCGCTGCCGGCGTCCATATCAGCGCGCAAAGAAACGCGTGGTTCGCAAGCTCTCCAGAGTTCGCAAACCACGCGCTTTTGCTTGCCGCGTTATTTTCTATCGTCTACTTGCGGCTCCCGGTCACCAGTTCTTCCGCCAACTCCGGCGCGTCATAGACCGCGCGCAGCGATTCCGGGATCGCCTGTGAGCTGACCGATACGGCCCGAGCCTGCTCGTCGGTGTAGACGAAGTCCCACACCAGCGACTGGATGTTGCCGTCGAAGATCAGGCCGACGACTTCGCCGGCGCGATTGACGACCGGGCTGCCCGAGTTGCC
>SYHD01000102.1 GCA_005799265.1 Planctomycetia bacterium
CGGCGCTGCGACGCGAGCGCTAAACGCCAAGCGGCTTTCGTATATTGATTGGCATGAACCTCCTCCACCAGATCCAACAAAAGTTCCGCGCCGCGCTCGCCGACCTCGTTCCCGATGTCGAACCTTACGTCGCCATGATCAAATCGACGCAGGACGCCAAGCACGGCGACTATCAAGCCAACTGCGCCATGGCGCTCGCGAAGGCGCTTGGCAAGAAGCCGCGCGACATCGCCCAGGAACTCGTCAATCGTCTCGACTGCGGTGACCTGCTTGACAAGCCGGAGATCGCCGGTCCCGGGTTCATCAACCTACGCCTGCAACCAACCTGGCTCGCCAAGGCCGTGCGAGCGATCGCAACCGACGAGCGCCTCGGCGTTTCTCTGCAAATTGCGCGAACGTACGTTATTGACTACAGCTCGCCCAACGTCGCCAAGCCGCTGCACGTCGGCCATCTACGCAGCACCATCATCGGCGACGCTCTGACGCGCCTGCTGCGTTTCCTCGGCCATACCGTTATCACCGACAACCACCTGGGCGACTGGGGCACTCAGTTCGGCATCCTCCTCTACGGCTACAAGAACCTGCTCGACAAGGACGCATACGCGAAGGACCCCGTGCGCGAACTGTCTCGCATTTACATCGAAGTCCGCCATCGCATGGGGACCGACGACGAGGACGACGCCAAGACGCCGATCGCCGACGCTTGCCGAGCCGAGACCGCGAAGCTGCACCATGGCGACCTGGAGAACAACCGCCTCTGGCAAGAGTTCATGCCGCACTGCCTCGCGGAGATTCATGACGTCTACGCCAAGCTCGGCATCCTGACGTTCGATCATGAACACGGCGAAAGCTTCTACAACCCATTGCTCCCCGGCGTCGTGGACAGCCTGCTCGCGAAGAACATCGCCGAGCCGGGCGAAGGCGGCGCGATCATCATCCGTTTCACGAAGGACAACGTCGCGCTCGTCCGCAAGCGCGACGGCGCTTTCACCTATACGACCTCCGACCTCGCCACGATCCAGTATCGCCTGGAGCATTTCAAGCCGCACGCCTTGCTTTACGTCGTCGACTTTCGCCAATCGCAGCACTTCGCGAACCTCTTCGAGGCGGGCAAACGCTGGGGCGTCGCCGGCGTCGAGATGACGCACATCAGCTTCGGCTCGGTCCTTAATCGCGACGGCCGACCGATCTCGACGCGCAAGGGCGACGGCACCGAGTTGATCGATCTCATCAACAAGGCGATCGAGCTCGGCCTGCAACGCTATGAAGAAAGCTACGTGGACCGCAAGGCGCAGGGCCACGATGTGCCCGACCTTACCACCGACGTGAAGCGCGACATCGCCGAAACGGTAGGCATTGGCGCCATCAAATACGCCGACCTGAGCCAGAATCGCACCAGCGATTACAAATTCGACTACGACAAGATGCTCGCGACCGAGGGCAACACCGCGACCTACATGCAATATGCGTACGCGCGCAATCGCAGCATCTTCCGCAAGGCCGAGCTCGATCCCGCAACCTTGCGCGCCGATCCGCCGTCAGTGTCGCTCGATACGCCGTTCGAGCGCGCGCTCGCGCTGCAACTACTCAAGCTCGAAGAATCGTTGCTGTCCGCCGTCGCGGAGTATCAGCCGAGCGCGATCACGGCGTACCTGTGGGATCTCGCGAAAACGTACAGCGGCTTCTTCCAGAACTGCCCGGTCCTCAAGGCCGAGTCGGACGCGCTGAAGCAAAGCCGGCTGCTATTGTGCGACCTGACGGCACGCGTGTTGCAGAAATGTTTGGACCTACTCGGCATCAAGACGGTCGAGCGAATGTGAGTGAGGAGACACCATGCGTGTCGGCATCATCGCACTGTTGCAGGAATCGAACACGTTCATCAAGGGCGCGACAACGTTTGCGCACTTCGAGGCGGACTTGCTGCTCGAAGGCGACGCCGTTCGTACACGCTTCGAGGATGCCCATCACGAAGTCGGCGGCTTCTTCGCGGGGCTGGCCGAGGAACGCATCGACGCCATGCCGATCTTCGCGGCGCGTGCCCTGCCCTATGGCATCGTCGCCGCGGACGCTTTCGATGCGCTGCTGGCACGCATGGATTTGGCAATCGAACGTGCGGGTTCCTTCGATGGCTTGCTGGTCGCGCCACATGGAGCGACGGTCGCCGCCAATCACGCGGACGCCGATGGGCACTGGTTGACGCGCTTACGCAATCGCTTCGGCAAGAAAATGCCGATCATCGGCACGCTCGATCTACATGCGAATGTGTCGCCTAAGATGGTCGCCGCCTGCGACGCCCTGATCGGCTATCGCATGAATCCGCACCTGGATCAACGGCAGCGCGGCATCGACGCGGCGAAGCTGATGGCACGCACGCTGCGCGGCGAAGTGAAGCCGACGATGGCGGCCGCATTTCCGCCGCTCGCCGTCAACATTGAGCGGCAATTAACCGCCGAACCGCCGTGCAAGACGCTCTACGATTACGCCAACGCGATGCTGGGGGAAGCAGGCGTCCTGTCGAACAGCGTGATACTTGGTTTCCCCTATGCCGACGTGGAGGAAATGGGCTCATCAGCGATTGTCGTCACCGACAACGATTTTGCGCGAGCCGCGGCGCTCGTCAGTGAAATGGAAAAATTCTGGTGGGAGCGCCGCGAGCAGTTCGCCGGCAACATGATCACGATCGAGCAAGCGCTCGCCCAGGCGTCAAAGCTCGAAGGCCCGATTACGCTGCTCGACATGGGTGACAACGTCGGCGGCGGCTCACCGGGCGACGGCACCGAGCTCGTGCACGCGCTCGCCAAACACGCGGACCTGATGCCGGCCTGCGTCTGTTTGTTCGATCCCGAGGCCGTCCAAAAAGCAACCGCTGCCGGGATCGGAGCCAAGGTCCACTTGAAGGTCGGAGGCAAAACGGATAATCAGCATGGCACGTCGTTTGAAGCCGATCTTGTCGTGCGCGGTTTGTTCGAGGGGAAGTTCGCCGAGACGCAGCCTCGCCACGGCGGCTTCCTCAATTTCGATCAAGGCTCGACCGCCGTCGTCGAGACCATCGGCGGGCTGACAATCGTGTTGACGACCAAACGCATGGTTCCCTTCAGCATCAAACAACTGACGAGCTGCGCTCTCGACCCCGCGCGCTTTCGCATCCTCGTCGCGAAAGGAGTGCACGCACCGGTCGCCGCGTATGCGCCGGTGTCGAAGCATCTGATTCGCGTCGATACGCCGGGCGTAACGTCGGCAGATTTGACGCGCTTGCAGTACAAGCATCGCCGGCGGCCGATGTTTCCGTTCGAGCGCGATTTTCCGGTTTAGCCCCGCCCCCGCCTCTGCGAGGCGGGGCTAAACGTCAAATCCCATATAACGGCCCGTACTTCCCGCGCAAATACGCAATCAACGGCTTATGGCTCAACGCCTGCCCCGTGACGCGCTTGCAAAGCTCGCCCGCGCGCTGGCGTTGCCCTTGCCGATGGATCTTCTCGTTCAACCAGCCCTTCAAGCGACCGAACTGCCCGACGCGAAAATCCGCATCGAGATCGCCCAGGTCCTTGCGCGCTTGCTGCATGAACTGCGCCGCATAGAGATTGCCGAGCGTGTAGGTCGGGAAATAGCCGAGCCCGCCCATGCTCCAATGAATGTCCTGCAAACAACCCTGAGCATCGTTCGCCGGCGTGAGGTCTAGCATGCGCTTGAAGGTCTCGTTCCACGCGCCGGGCACATCGCTCGGCTTCAAGTCGCCGCGCATCAGCGCCTGCTCCATCTCGAAACGCAGGATGATGTGCATGTTGTAGGTCGCCTCGTCGGCCTCAACGCGGATGAATGATTTCTCGACGTTGTTGGCCGAGAAGATAAAGTCGTCGAGTGACACGTCGTCCAGTGTGCCGGGAAAGGTCTGTCGCAAGCGTGGGAAGAAATGCTCCCAAAACGCTCGTCCTCGGCCGACTTGATTCTCCCATAGGCGCGATTGCGATTCATGGATGCCGAGCGAGCAGAAGCTGCCGACAGGCGTGCCGAAGTGTGCGTGATCGAGACCTTGTTCGTAGATGCCGTGGCCCGCTTCGTGGAGGATGCCGAAAAGCCCCTGGTTGAGCTCGCGCGGATGATAGCGCGTCGTCAGCCGACAATCGCCCGGGCCGATGCCGGAGCAAAACGGGTGCACGGTGGTGTCGAGCCGGCCTGCTTGAAAGTCGAACCCGATCGCCGCCGCGGCCGCCTGGCCGAAGATATGCTGGCGATCGATGGCGTACTCGCGCGTCAAAATGTCCTTGCGCGGCTTCTGGCCCGATGCGGCGATCGCGCCCACGAGCGGGATCAGATCCGCGCGCAGCTCGGCGAAGACGCGCGTGATCTCGGCGGCGGTCGCGCCCGGCTCATATTCGTCCAGCAGCGCGTCATAGGGCGAATCCTTGTAGCCGACGGCCTTCGCCTCCTCGCGCTTCAAGGTCACAATCTTGTCAAGCCACGGCGCGAACGCCGGGAAGTCGCTCTTTTTGCGTGCCTCGGCCCAGACGTTCTGCGCTTGTGAGACGGTTTTCGCGATCTCCTCGACGAGCTTCGACGGCATCTTCACCGCGCGATCGTACGTCCTGCGTATTTCCCGCACGTTGACCGTTTGCGTGTCGTCGAGCTTTGCGCCGTCGAGCTGGCCGAGCAATTCGCCGATTTTCGGAGACGTCAGCTTTTCGTGCCCGTGCTTGGCGAGATAGCCCATCTGCTCGGCGCGATGATTCGCGCCCTTGGTAGGCATGTACGTGTGCTGGTCCCAGCCGACGACGGCACCGATCGATTCGAGCAAGCGGAATTCGCGGAAATGCTGGATGAGGTCGGTGTAGGCGTCCATGTTTGATTTTGTTCCAGCCGCTTGCGGCGTAGCAACACTGCTAACCCATAAGCAGCGCTAAGTTGAGGTATGGTCATGCACTATGCGCCACCCTGCCGCCGTCTTGCGCATCACGAGCGTGAAGATGCCGGTCGGATTGTCGCTCTTCAACTGCAAACGGAATCGGCCGCGTACGAGAGCGTGATCTGGCCCTAGCATTTCGATCGACATCTCGCTGAAGGTGAGCTTGCCCATCTCCTTGCCTTCGCCCTGGTATTTTTTTTGATAGCGTTCGAGGGTCGCCTTGTAGCCCTTGGTTTTGTTGTTGCCGGAGAAGAAGGTAAGCTCGTCCGATTCGAGATAGCCTTTCATGAAGCCGACGAGATCGCCCTTGTTCCACGCGGCCGCCTGGTCGTCGAGGACGAGCTGGATGGCGGCGCGGTTCTGGGCGGCAGCGCCGATGATTGCGAACAACAACAGGATGATTGGCATGTTCGTCTCCAAAAGCCGTTTGCGGCTTGGCGCTCGCGTAGCGCAGGGCGAGCGTCAAGCCGCAAGCGGCGGATCAGGACGGCGTCAACAGGTCGCGCAACTTGCGCACCGCGCGCAGGTAACGCATCGACGCGGCCGCTTCCGTCAGCCCCAGCGATTCCGCGACCTCTTGATTGGCGAGCATCTCGTAGTGCCGCATCAGGATCACTTCGCGGTCGTCGTCGTCGAGTTGCTCGATCGCTTCACGCAGCTTGCGTTGCATTTCCTCCTGAATCGCGGCCGAGGCGGGCGTCAAATCTTGATCGAGTAGCTGCCCCGCCAGATCGAGCGACGAGCGGTCCGACCAGCCGGGACGGTGCATCGGCTGCTCACGATTGACGCCGCGCTTCTGGGCCTGATGATGTCGGCGATGGGCGTCGATCATATGATCCTTCGCGATATGACGTAGCCACAGGTGAAACGGCATCACGGGATTCTTGAGATAGTCCTGCAAACGGCGGCTGGCTTCGATCAACACTTCCTGCACAACATCGCTGGCGTCAAGCCGTTGCACGATGGCGGGATCGAGGCGCAGGTCGATCATGCGCCGCACCGCCTCGCGATGCTTGGCCAAGAGCTGATCGACGGCGTCGACGTCGCCCTTCTTCGCCTGAACAAGAAGTTCCTGGGTGTCGGTCGCGTTGGGCCACATGATGCTTCCTCGATCGCGGGCCGTTTAGCGCTCGCGTTGAATCGCCAGCGTCTTGGCGCTTCAACGCGAGCGCTAAACGGTCAGCGGTCAGAATGCCTCCTCGAAGATCCCTTCGATCTCATCCACGGTGACGCTGCGTGGGTTGACGCGCAGGATGCGCTTGATGCCAAACGTTTTCTCCGCGAGCGCCCGCAGTTGCTCTCGTTTGACGCCAATGTCGCGCAGCCTACCAGGAATGCCGATGTCGCCGCGTAGACGTTCGACGGCAGCGACCGCTTTTTCGGCGGCAGCGCGTTCACTCAGGCCCGACACATTTTCGCCGAGCATCGTCGCGACCTCGGCGAACGCCTTCCATTTCGCGGACAAATTGAAGCGCATCACGTAAGGCAGGAGCAAGCCGTTGCCGGCGCCGTGCGAGCAATGCACCGCGCCGCCGACGGGATACTCCATCGCGTGCACCAAGGCGACGCCGACGTTGGAAAACGCCATGCCTGCCAGCAGCGCGGCGAGCGCCATGCCTTCGCGGGCTTCGAGGTCGTTGCCGTCCTTGACGGCCCGGCGCAGGAATTTGCCGACAAGCGTAATGGCACGCTCGGCGCAGATATCGCCCAGCGGATGCTTACCTTGATAGACGCTGCGTTCGCCGGCGGGGAGCGGGAAGTCGGCGTTGTCGATGGCGGTGTAAGCTTCGATGGCATGCGTGAGGGCGTCGATGCCGCTGTCGGCCGTCACCTTGGGCGGGCTCGACACGGTCATCAACGGATCGACGACGGCGACAGTCGGTCGCAACCAGTTGGAAAGGATGCCGACCTTGATTTGATTTTCCGTATCGGTGATGACCGTTGCCGCGGAGACTTCCGAGCCGGTGCCGGCGGTGGTCGGCACGCAGATGAGCGGGAAGACGGGGCCGGGGATCTTGTCATCACCGACGTAATCGCGCGGTCCGCCGCCGTGCTTGAGCAGCGTGGCGGCAAGTTTGGCGAGGTCCATGTTGCTGCCGCCGCCGAGACCGACGAGCACGTCCGGCTGAAACGCCTTCGCCTGTTCATAGCACGCCAGCCCGGCACGCATCGACGGCTCCGGTTCGCCGCCCGTGAACGCCGATACATTCAGTCCGGCGGCAACAAGCGGTTGGCGCACGCGTTCGAGCAGGCCCGCTTTTTCGAGGATCGTATCGGTGACGATGAGCGCCTTTTTCGCGCTCAGACGTCTTGCTGTTTCGCCGATTTGCAACACGGCATCGCGGCCAAAAATCACCGAGCGGGCAATATGGAAAGACCAGACGGTACGCATCGCTTATCTCCTCTCCTCGGCGCAGCGAGATGCCTCGCGGCGATGGGTGTTATCATCACATCGTTATAGCTTCCAGAGAAACAATGTGCAGCCTTGAAGACTCATGATCCGAATGTTTTGCTCCGAACGAACAGCCGAGCCTTGCAATGCCTTGGCGCGTGTCCTAGAATTAGGCGCGTTGTCCCCGAAGCTTCAATTCTCTGGGGAGACCCAGTTATGTTCCGTGGACTTTCATTGCTCTTGGTGGTTGTAGGTCTGGACGCGGCGTCATCACTTGCCCAGGAACGGGACGATGTGCGATTTCGCGCCGGCAGCCTCAAAGTCAGGCGCCACACGTCGCCGGTCGGCGACCGAAAGGAAGCGGCCTATCATACGATTCTGCGCGACCAGATCAACTTCGGCGAATGCTTCGAGGACAAAGAGTTACGCCGGCTGCCCGGCACGTATTATCATCCACTCGGGCCCGTCGGCATGGCGCTGCAAAGGTTTAACTGGTTTCCCGGGGCGCCGAACACCTACAGCGCGGACGTGCGATTGCCTGCGTCCCTGGCAGCGATGAGCGTTCTCGATCGGCTCGGGCCCATGATCGCGTTGTGGTCCGAGCCGCCCGTCGCCGTCATCGGCCTGGAAGCGGGAACGCCCGCGAGCTATGCCCGGCCGACGCAGCAGTTTCATTTCTACGAAATGTCCAAAGATGTCATTGACTTGAACGAGCGCGCGGCAAAGGAGCGTTTCTTTCACTTCGTTGCCGACGCGCGCACGCGTGGCGCGTTCGTTTCGCTCCTGCATGGGCCGCCGCGTGCGAAGCTGGCCAAGGAAGGGCCGCGCGGGTTCTATCGCCTGATGATTCTCGAAGCCTGCTCCGGCGAGGACGGCGAAAAGATCTTTCTCGACCTCTTCACCAAGGAAGGCATCGCCCAGTGCTTCGAGAATCTGGCCGAAGACGGCGTCTTGTGCGTACACACGTCGCATCGCTACCTCGATCTCCCTCCGGTCCTGGCGGCCATCGCGCGCGATCTCAAGATCCAGGTACGCCGGGGTCACGATATGGCGCCGGGCGCGGATCGCGGGCGGGGCGAAGATTTGGCCGAGCTGCGCCATTTCACTACCGAATGGGTAATGCTCGCCCGACGCCGCGAGACGCTTGATTGGTTCTGCCAAACCCCGAAGGATTATGATGAGCTGGTCAAGAAGAACATGCCATTCCGTGTCGAACGTTACTGGGACGCCCCGGCCCCGCGGACGGATGCCTGGACCGACAAGGGCCCCAACCTGCTGCACGGCGTCCTGCACGGCCACCCGTTCGCGCAGCGCTACAGCGCCGTCATGGGGCCGGTGACGGAGACGGTCAGCGATTGGCTGCCGATCAGGCACGCCAACAAACGGTTCATCCTGGATTTGGGTTCTCTGAACCGCGGCATCGAGGGCTGGATGGTGCGGGCGCAGCTCATGAACAATCCCCAGGTGGAAAAACTTTGGCCGTAGCTGCTACGCCGCAAGCGGCGGGGAGAATCGATCATGACCATCCGCATCGGCATCGTCACCGTCTCCGACCGCGCCAGTAAAGGCGTCTACGAAGACAAAGGCGGCCCCGCGATTCAAGACGCCTTGCGCGAAATCCTGTCGTGCGATTGGCAGCCCGTGCCGCGCCTCATCCCCGACGAGCAGCCGATCATCGAGCAAACCCTGCGCGACCTGTGCGATCAGGAACATTGCTGCCTCGTCGTCACCACCGGCGGCACCGGCCCAGCGAAACGGGACGTCACCCCCGAAGCGACCGAAGCCGTCTGCGACAAGATCCTCGACGGCTTCGGCGAACAGATGCGGGCCGTCTCGTTGAAGGTCGTCCCCACCGCCATCCTGTCGCGCCAGATCGCCGGCATCCGCGGCCAATCGCTGATCGTCAACCTGCCGGGCAAGCCGAGCGCCATCCGCGAGTGCCTGCTCGCCGTCTTTCCCGCTATTCCTTATTGCGTCGATCTCATCGATGGGCCGTTTCTGACGACCCACGATCATGTTGCGAAGGCGTTTCGGCCAAAGAAATGAGTATCGGTACCCACCGGGCTTTTTCAGCAGTCTCTCAGGAGAGAGGGGTGAACGGTTACCTTGAGGCTTGACGGCCTTGAGATGATTCATCGTTACCACACCAGCGTCACCCCCACGGCGGGTTCCGACAAGCGCAGGCGGATGAAGTCGATCGGATCGTCCCCCGATGCGGCGCGCTCGATTTGCACGCGACCCGGGAGTGCGCGCATGCCCGACTGGTAGTGCAGGCTGATCACGACCTCGCCGTTCTCGGGAACGACGTTCGTGAGCCGAATGCAGCGGCCATCGGCGCCCGCGAACACGGCCTGGCCTTTGAGCGCGAAGTTGGCCACGCGATCGACCTCGAACAGCCAGCCGACCGCGTCGTCATCGTGAAGGGGCCTGAGCTTCTTGGCGTCCTTCCAACTCTCGAAGCGTTCGATGACGGCCGGCGACCAGGCGACAATCCAGCGGATATTGTAGCGCCCGCAGTAGTGCATCAGTTGCGGATCGGTCCACTTGCCGATCGGCTGGTTCTCCAGCGATTGCTGAATCAAACAGATCGATGAATGCTCGATAAACCCGTCGGGGTCCAGACCGCCGATGTAGCAACGATCCGTCAGGATGGGCAACAAGGCGGCCCAGCGCGATGCCTGGCGCGTGGTGGCGCGATCCTCCCACAGGATGCGCGCGTCCGGCTTTGTGTAATCGATTAGCGTCCGCACGATGGCCTCGCGTTTCGGTCCCAGGCCGATCTCGAGCGGCGCGCCGGGCCGGCAGCGCGCCAGCAGATTGATCGACATGTCGTGCCAGTAGACCACCGGCGCCGCGCCGACCAGCAGCAATATGGCCAGCACAACGCGCCCCGGCGTGTCGCGCTGCCAGAGTTGGTCCGCAATCCAGACGCCGGCGTGCGCGGCCGGGATGCACGCGAACCACAATGCCGGCGCGAACAGCGTCGCCGTGCCCACGACGCCGAGCGGCTCCCAGGCGATGCCGAGCAACGCCAGCACAAGCGCGCCGCCTCCTGAAACTGCCAGGAGCCGCGCGGCCGGTCTTTCGCGCGTTTGATTCAAGATCGTATTGCCGACCGCGGCGCTGACGATGAGCGCGACCGCCAGAATACGATTGGTCGCACCGCCCCAAAGCGGCGCGCTCCAGAGCGTGGCGATGGTGCGATGTTCGAGAAGTCCCGCCGAGGGCAGCGTCGTCCGCAGCCACCAGGAGTAAAACCAATCCGTCAGCCAGGGGAAATTGACAAGCACCGCCAGAAGCTCGACCGACCAGAAGGCGACGTGCCAGGTCAGAAAATCGTGCTTCACGCCGACGGTGAGATAATACGTCAGCAGCACCGGCAACGCGATTGGAAACAGCAGCGGCTGCAAGAACCAGCCGATCACGCCCGTGACGAGCAGCCCGATCCAGGACCACATGCTCGACGTGCGATGATACGCGATCAACATTCCGAGGTGCGCCAGCGCCGCCAGCGACGCCAGATACAGCTCGCAATCGCCGGTTACGATGGCCGTGCGGCCGTGCGGCCCCCACCAGACGAGCTGGCCGAGGAAGGCCGCCAGGAGCGAGGTCGCATTGCCGAGGTTGAGCGTCTTGCAGGTGAGGACGAGAAAGCCCGGTACGAGCAGGCACAGGATGGCAAAGCCGATCTTGTAAGCCGCGGGTTGATACGAGCCGCCGCCCAAAACGAGCAGCAATTCCGCGAGCCGGCTGCCGTCGAAGATGGGCGTCTTGGGATAGCCGGCATTATACCTGTGATCGTAAACGACGTTTCGGCGTTGCGTCACGATGGCGCGCGCGCCGACATTGCCGAGATAGAGATGTTGCCCATGCGCGCCGGAGACGATCGGTTGATTGCTGGTGAGATTGTGCCACGCATCATCGCCGAAGAGCGCAAGCGTTAGGCAGCCCTGCCAGGTGAACAGCACGAGCATGCCGAACAGCCAGGCCCAGACGGGGAGCGTCCAGCCCGCGGATCCATCCGCGGTTGTCGAGGGTCGTTCCATCGTCGCCTATCGTAATCCTTCGCGACACCGCTAACAAGACAACCTTCCTCGTTTAGCGTTCGCAGCACCCTTCGCGGCGAAGCGATCCACTTGCAACGGTCCAAGCCAGGAAAGCTGCGCAAGTAAGGCCAATGGCGATGTCTCCCCGAGTGCAGGGGTACGATAGTTTCCGGCTGTAATCGAAAATGTCTAACTGAATCGACCACTTTTCTCTGGTGTTGTCTGCCACGGCAAGATAACGTGACTCAATAGGGAAGAATGGTTTCCTTCTCAAATGAGAGGAGCCGGAAGCATGTTTCGTGTCATTGTGCCGGGTCTGGCTGGATTGGCGCTCCTGGTCGTTTCGCTCGGCGTCAGCAGTGCTGGCGATCTCAAAGCTATCGCCGCCCGCAAGCAGGCGGCTGTGCAGAAGCTCCAGTGGCAAGTCAAGGACGCCATCGAGCGCTCGCTCAAGATGGACACGCGCGATGCCAGCTTCTTGCTGGAAAACATCAGACGCGAAGTGGAGAACTCGGCGGACTTGCTCGAAAGTGAGCGTGCTCCGCTTCTTTCACAGCTGGCGATTCGCATGCGCGCCGTCAATCAAGGCGCTCAAGCCAAGAAGGCGAACGACAAGCTGCCGCCTCCGCGCGATCCCCCAATAATCACTCGGCCCGTCGCCGGTGATCCTCCTTCCAAGAGCACGAGCAACGTCGCCAAGGACTTCATGACGCAGCCCACGGCCGCGGCTGAGCTGCACGCCAAGCTCATACGCGATCGCGAAAAGGGCAACCTCGACATAATAGTGGTCAGTGAGAAATTCTCGCCGATTCCCGGTGAAAGCGGGATCGCATTCCCCGCTTACTGGGGAGAGCTTACCAAAAGCCGCTTGCGACTCGTCAGCAAGTTGACGCCGCGCGAGGTCAAGGTTTTGAAAACGCTCAACACGCCGATGTCCGTCAATTACAACAATGACAACTTCAAGGCGGTCCTCAAGGACTTGGAGGAAAAGACCGGCCTGAGTCTGTTCATGGACCCGAACTCCGAACGGGATATCGATCTCAATTACGACGACCCGATCACGTTCAAGGCCGAGAAGCAGACGGTTCGCACCATCCTCAAGGTGGTCTTGGGCCAGGAGCGCCTGACCTACATCATCAAGGAAGGCAACATCCAAGTGATGACGCCCAAACGCGCGAGCGAAACCACGACGGTTCGCGTCTATATGGTCGATGATCTTCTGGGCATACCCAATGCTCAACTGCAGCTATTCAATCCGCAGATGGCCCAGCTACAGAAGATGCAAAACGCTCAGCGAATCATCCAACTAATCATGATGACGACCGACCCGAACTACTGGCAGGCGAATGGCGGCCCCGGCTCCATCGTGTACTACGAGGGCATGCTCATCATTCGCGCCAGCTCGGAGATGCACTACCAGGTGGCGTCGCCGGGCCTGTTTGCACGCTGATCCAATCGTCAACCGCGCAGGCAAACAAACCTCGGCCGTCGCGCCGAGGTTTTTCGTTTTGACCTGGAATGGATCTCCCCTCTCTCCCTGTACTCAGGGGGAGAGGGGTGAACTGTTACGCCGAGTTTTCCAGAAAAACCGCGCCTCTGCTTGAAGTCCACGGATGGGCCGTGTACGCTGTCCTGACCATCATTTACATCCTTTATTCGAGGGGAACGTCATGGGCTTCAAGCAGACGGACAAGCATCGTTTCGGCAAAGGTTCGTATCACCAGATTGGCCTGGTGCGCGGCCAGTTCGGCAATGTGCCGATGGACGGCTGGGTCAAGTTCGTCGCCGACGTCGGCTTCGACGGCTGGGAGGAGGCGTCGTGGGAGCTCGATCTCGCCAAATGCGACACCGACGCCGGCGCGGAAGCGTATGCCAAGGAACGCTGCGCCCTTGCGCAGAAACACGGCCTGGAGATCTTCACCATCGCTACCCATCTGCAAGGGCAGGCATTAGGCGATGAGCCGAGCGCCAAGACGCTGCAATTCACCGGCGGCGAAGCGGTCGAGATGTACAAGGCCTGGCGCGCGAAAGGCAACAACCCGCCGCGCACCAATCCGTACTTCGTTCCCGACGATGTGGGCAAGCAGATCGTCAAGCAAAACGAGCAAGCCCTGCTGCGCAGCGTGCGGCTCGCCCACTTCCTGGGCAAGCTGCAAAATCGCAAGATCGCCTTGCCCGGCTTCGTCGGCTCGCCCGCGCATTGCTGGTCGCACTTCTTCCTGTTCCCGCCTTTGCCGTCGAGTATCGGCGGCCACGCGATTGCCGACGCCCGCCAAGTCAGCCTGGAGCTGCTCGTCGAACGCTTCGCGCCGGTGTGGGATGCATGCAAGAAATATGGCGTGACCTACGATCTCGAATGCCATCCCAGCGAACGCGCGATGGGTGACCTCGAATCGGCGTCCGATTACATCAACCATATGTGCAAGGCCGGCTATGAAGGCGTCGTCGGATTCAATTTCGACGGCAGCCACATGGAATGGCAGGGCGTCAGTGCCGTGCAGTTCATCCGCGAGTTCGGCAAGTTCATCCACTGCGCCCATATCAAGGGCGTGCAAGTGAGCCGCGAACACACGCGCGCCGGTCTCTTGGGCGGGCATCGGCCGATGGGTCATCCCTTGAACGGCTGGAACTTCGTGACTGCGGGAACGGCGCGCGACGCCAATAGCTGTGAGGAGATCTTCATCGAGCTGAACCGCGTCGGCTACGACGGCGCGGTCTCGATCGAGTGGGAAGACAACGACGCCGAGCAGCACGCCGGCGCCAAGGCCGCTTTGGCAAACTGCCGCCGCGCCGATCTGCCGCCGAGCGGGATGCGGCATGATGAGATGCTCAAGGCGTAGCGTACCAGGCGAGGCTCATGTTGTGATCGGAGGATACTTCTTAACTCGAAGGTGAGCCCATGTCCTCTCAGGAGTTTGATCGTTCAACCAAAGCGTCGGAAGTCGAATCCGACGCTTTGGCCACGTCGAATCCCATACCGAAGCAATCGCGTTTCAACGTCATGATTGTCGGCATCGGGTTGATTGGTGCTCTCTTGCTTTTGCTCGCCATCGCCGCCTTCAGCCACACACGGGAGGAGTGGTATAAGTGGATTCTCGCAGGTTTGATCACCGGTTTTGGCTTGGGCGCCGTGTTTGGGCTCTGGATTGGCAGGCACATTGGCAACGCCCCGAATCTCCAAAGAGTCTCGTTTGCGGGCGGAATCGTTGTGTTGAATGCGTGCGTCGGCTTCTTTGCTATTCCATACCTGACCAGCACGAACGACGACATTTCGGTACACGGGATTTGGCCCAAGGACCCTGACGCCTTTTATTGGAGCATCGGCACGGCCACCACCATCGTCTCTGCCACCATTATGTGCCTGGTGAACTTCTTTTGGTATTCCCGCGATCAGCACAGAATTCAGACTTTGCGAGCCGTGTTGAACAAGAATCGCGCCGGCCTTGCCGAGGCGCAAGCGAAACTTGCAGCCGCGCAGCGACGTACTGAAGAAGCCGAGCGCCGCGCCGACGAGGAACGCAAAAGAGCCGAGCAGGCGCAGCAGGAGGCTGATCAAGCTCGGACGACCGCTCACGGCGCGCAGAGGAGCGCCCAGCAAGCCCAGCAAATCGCGGAGAAGGAAAAACGCTGGCGCTCGAACCGGGCCTTGCTATTGGGGCGCTGGCAGTGCGTTGAATACGTTTCTCATCCAAAAAACGCCAAGCCTGACATGGGCTTGGAGATTCACAAGGAGTTGGAAAAAGACAAGGACGTTTTTTTCTTCGGCGCGGACGAGCGTTTTTCGATCCACCACCCAGGAAACCCAACCGGTTTCCTGGATAAGATCAAGTCCCATTTCGGCAATGAAGCGCAAGCGACAGCAGATTCGCCAACGCAAAAAACAGGCCGTTGGAAACTCGATGAGGACGGGGAATCGGTCTTCGTTCTATTCGAGGATGGCACGCGGCAAACGCTGAAGATTCAGGCGCTGAAGCAGACCACCATGACCATTGACAAGAGCGGCGAAGACCGCCAAGTCTTGCGGCTTCTCGTCAAGATTGGGTGAGGAAGTCGTCAGCATCAAACGGGCAGACAGGGACGCCGAGCACACGCCGGCGCCTCGTTCTTGAATCATTTCGCGTCCTTGCTCTCATTCAAGAACCTCCGCAGCGTCGCGACCTCGCCGCGCACCTGCCAGTTCACCGAGTGGAAGCGTGCATCCTTGGGGGTCGCAAATGCGTCATGGATGGCCCCGTCGATCTTGACGGCCTTGAGACGCGCCGCGAGTTTGGCTGCCGCGTCGGCGTCGGTCATCAAGAACGCCCCACTCAAAGAAAGCCCCGACTGCCCCTCCATCGGCTCCAGCCCGACCGCGAATATCTTGATCTCCTTCACGAAGGCGACATCCACTTTTCCGCCGAGAAGGATCGGCAGCCAAAACTTCAGTTCGCCGAGTTGCTCGAGGCGCCCGGCCGACCACGCGAAGCCGCGCTTCGGCAATAGCTGCGCCACCGCGTCATGCAAAGGCCCCGGCAGCACGTCCTCGACCGCACGCGCTTTCGTCGTCAACCCGCTCAGGTGCTCCCGCTTCGGTTCATCGAGCCGCATGACATAAATCAGCGTCTCGTCATCCACGCACCAGAGGATGGCTTGGCCCACGGGCGCAACGGGGAACTCGTAGTAGGGCCGCTCCTCGTGCTTGGACGACTTCATCGGCCGGGCGTCCGCGATCTTCTCCAGCGAGATCTTGTTGCGTGTCTTGACCACCATCACCAGTTGTTTGAGGTCGGCCGCGCCGAGGACGACGTGATCGACGTCGTCCAAGGTTAGCCCGGAAGTACGCTTGATCTGCTTGAGCGGCCAGTCGAAATAAGTGGGCCGAGGCTCGGCAAGCAATATCTTGCCGGTTTTCGCGTCTTGCATCATCTCCGCGACGTGCAGCCCCGCAACGAGCTTGCAATCCTTGGGCAAATAGCCAAGCGCGGGGAGGTCGAGCGGCCGGCGCAGGGCGATCGGCTCAAGTGTTTTGGGCATCCAGGGATGTCGATCTTGCCGCTCTTTCGTGGTCCAGAGAGCGTAACCCGTCGAGATTACCGCCATCGTCAGCATAATGCCGATCATGATGGACGCAGTCCTACGATTGTTCGCCGTCCTGCGGTCTGCCTCTGACGGAGGGCCCGAGGATGGGGGCTCACCTGCGTGGATACCGGCCACCGTCGAATCGACGCGCCAGCGCGACGTCGGCACCGGCTCGCCGCAGCGCGGACACGGCAGCTTCTCGGTGCTCGGCGCCGTAGCCAGAGGCGGAAGGGCCGCATTGCAGAAGGGACAACCCGTGGTATCAGTATTCGTGATTTGCATCGGCAGCCATTGTATGGTTTGCTCGTGCAATCGCAGTCGCCGTGCGAGGAATCACGATTTTCGTCTCCATATAATAAGAGCAACAGGCGACTCCATATTGACCAGAGCGGCCTGGAAACTTAGACTGACTTTTTAAGTTGCGACGACGGGTTTGGCTCCCGTCGTATTCGTTTAGCGCTCGTACGGCGCCATGCGAGCGCCAAACGAATACAACCCGTGGCCAAATAACGACATAGGTGTTCTTTTCATGGCTACCGACCAGCATCTACAACTGACTCTCTGGGAACGCTTCACTGACGGCTTGAGCGCGTTCTCCGAGGGCATCGTCAATTTCCTGGGCCGACTCTTCGGTTCAAGCAATGAACGCTACGTGCGTGCGCTCGGCTACATTCGGCCCAAGGGGAGCGAGGCGCATACCGTCACGCCCGGATCGCTACTCGATCTGGTCAACACGCTTGAAGAGACGATGAAGCAACTGCGCGACGACGAGTTCGAGCAATTGACCTCGGACATGCGCCGTCGCATGGGGATCGAACACCAGCCGTTTCCGAAGAAGTCCGCCGCCACGTTAGCCGGAAGCGCAAGCGACGGACAGCCGCCTCCGTCGCTTGCGCTTTCGGCTAACGAGCCCACCGAGGCATTCCAGGCCATTATGGCCGCAATGGATCAAACGCTGCCTGCCGAGCCGACGCTCGATAACCTTCTACCGTACGCATTTGCCGCTTGCCGCGAAGTCGCTTTTCGCACCAAGAACATGCGGC
>SYHD01000103.1 GCA_005799265.1 Planctomycetia bacterium
CACTTCACCGGCATCGATTCCGACTACGAGCCGCCGGAGAACCCGGAGCTGAAGATCGACACGACGCAGATGACGCCGGAAAAGGCGGCCGACCGCGTCGTGCGCTATTTGATGGAGAAGGGGAGCATTCGCGAGGTGGGGTTGGATTTTTCGATTTGAGTTAGATGCGATGTGACCAATCTGCCGCGATTATGGTAATATTATCAAGGATCGCAACTGCACAACCGGCTACCCTTTGCTCGAAGGTGAACCCATGCAGCCGACAACAATCCCACGTCATCCATTCATGGCCCGACGCGCTTTCCTGCAGGCGGGGACGATCGGGGCGCTCGGGTTGTCCATGGCCGATGTCGCCGCGTTGCGAGCCTCGACGCCGGCAGGTGGAACGGCGGCGCCGAAGGCCGTCATCTTCCTCTTTCTCACGGGCGGAGCGTCGCAGCACGACACCTTCGACATGAAGCCGAACGGGCCGGTCGATTTCAAGGGGGAATTCGACCCGATCGCGACGCGCACGCCCGGCATTCAGATCTGCGAGCATATGCCGATGCTGGCCGAGCGCAGCAACCACTGGGCTTTGGTCCGCTCGCTGACCCACACGAACAATGGGCATGATGCCGCCACGTACTTGATGCTTACGGGCCGTTCGCAACTGCCCACCAACTTCCGGTCGAGCCGTCCGCAGGGGACCGACTTTCCGTCGATTGCAGCCATCGCGGGCGCCATGACCCAGCGGCGGGGCATCTGGCCGGGGAGTGCCGTGCTGCCCGAAAAGATCTATCACTCGAATACGGGAATCTATCCAGGTCAGTTCGCCGGTATGCTGGGCAGCCGACACGAGCCGTGGTTTCTCGAAATGACCGACAAGCCGCACGCCTATCATTCCTACTCGGGCGCATTTCCCCAATACTTGTTCGACTTGCACAAGGGGGAGCTTTCCGACCGGCGCGACTGGCGTTTCGAGATCCCCAGTCTCACCCTGCCTGAAGGCGCCCTCGATCCGCGCCACCGTCAGCGCATGAACCTGCTCGAACACATCGAGGGCCAGCAGCGGCAACTCGAAGTCAGCCCCGCCGTCGCCAGCTATGATCGCGTCCGCCAGTCGGCCGTGACGCTTTTGACCAGCCCCGACGTACGCCGGGCTTTCGACGTGCGCAGCGCGCCGCCGCGCGTCCTCGAGCGTTACGGCGACAACTCGTTCGGCTGGTCGCTTCTCATGGCGCGCCGGCTCGTCGAGGCGGGCGTCAACATGGTGCAGGTCAACATGGGCAACTTCGGCTCCTGGGACTTGCACGGCAACAACTTCCCGTGCCTGAAGGATTATCTCTTCCCGCCGACCGACCGGGCCGTTTCCGCGCTGCTCGACGACCTGGACCAGAGCGGCCTTCTCGATAGCACCATGGTCGTCATGGCGGGCGAGTTTGGCCGTACGCCGCGCATCACGCATATCGCGCAGAACATCTACCGCACGCCAGGCCGCGACCACTGGGGCCCGGTGCAGACGGCGCTCTTCGCCGGCGGCGGCGTGCGCGGCGGCACGGTGATCGGCGCCTCCGATGTCAACGGCGCGTATCCCGCCGCCGATGCGCAGACGCCCGAAAACTTCGCGGCCACGATATACGACGCGCTCGGCATCCCGCACAGCGCCGACTGGCACGACACGACGGGGCGGCCGTATGCCGTGTACATGGCTGACCCGATTCGCGGTTTGAGGCAGTAAGAGTGCCTGCGTTATTTTTTTGGCCGCTCATGGCACTTGTTATCTTTTATGGAGGCTTTCATGGTGCGCTATTTTCTCCTGATGCTCCTATTCACAGTGTGCGTGCTGTCCACGCCAGCCCAGGAGAAAAAAGCCGACAGCGCATGGGTCAGCCTCTTCAACGGCAAGAACCTCGACGGCTGGACCCCCAAGTTCGCGGGGCATGAGCCGGGCGACAATTATCTTGACACGTTTCGTGTCGAGGACGGCGTCCTCAAGGTTGCCTACGACAAGTACAAACAATTCGACGGCAAGTTCGGCCATCTCTTCTACAAGGACAAATTCTCGCATTACGACCTGCGCCTCGAATATCGCTTCCTGGGCGAACAGGTCAAGGCCGCTCCGACTTGGGCGTTGCGCAATAGCGGTATCATGTTCCACTGCCAGGCGCCGCGAAGCATGCGCAAGGAGCAGGATTTCCCCGTATCCATCGAGTACCAGTTCCTCGGCGGTCCCGGCAAGGGCGAGCGCGCCACCGGCAACATGTGTTCGCCCGGCACCAACGTCGTCATCAACGGCAAGCTTGTCACGCAGCACTGCGTCAACTCGAAATCGAAGACCTATCCCGGCGATCAGTGGGTCGTCGCCGAGTTGCAGGTGCGTGGCTCAGGAAAAATCAAGCACCTCATCAACGGCGCGGTCGTGATGGAGTACGAACAACCACAGCTTGACCCGAAGGACAAGGACGGTGCCGCGCTCATCAAGGCCGCGAACGGCAAGCTACTTCTGGAGGAAGGCTACATCGCGCTGCAAGCCGAGAGCCATCCGTGCGAATTCCGCAAGATCGAGGTACGCGTCCTGAAGAATTAAACGTCGGCGGACGCGGAGATCAACATGATTATCGCGCTGACCGGCGCCACGGGCCTTTGCGGCCGCTACATCGTGAAACATCTCGCCGCCGCCGGGCATCGCTTGCGCTGCTGGCATCGCCGAGGCAGCGACCGGAGCGGTTTCGGCGATGTGGCCGGCGCCGTCGAATGGCTGTCCGGCGAACTGGGCGATCCCGCCGCAACCCTTGATCTTGTCGCCGGCGTGGATGCGGTGGTCCATGGCGCCGTGCAATGGCTTGGGCCACAGAATCGCGGCGCCCGTAGCCATGGCGATGCGAACCCCTTCTTTGGAATAAACCTCACCGGCTCGTTGCAACTTTTTCAGGCGGCGTTCGCGGCGCGTGTCCCGCGCTTTGTGCATATATCGAGCTGCGCCGTGCATGACGTGATCCTCAACGATCGGACGCTGGATGAGACGCATCCGCATTCGCCAATAACGCACTACGGCGCGCACAAGGCGGCCCTGGAGGCATACGTTCATAGCTATGGTCTCGGTGAGGGCTGGCCGATCTGCGCACTGCGCCCAACCGGCGTCTACGGCCTGGCGCAGCCGCCGCGTGATAGCCGTTGGTACGATCTCGTCGGCCAGGTGCTGCGCGGCGAACGCGTCGAGGCGCCGCGCGGCGGCAAGGAAGTGCATGCCATCGACGTCGCCCGTGCCGTGGAGTTGCTTCTTCAAGCTGACGCAAAGCGGATCGCCGGGCAGTCGTTCAATTGTTGCGACATGTACGTGGCCGAGGAACAGGTGGCGCGCATCGCCAAGGAGTTGACCGGCAGCGTGAGCGTCGTCTCCGATGTCAATCGCGGGCCGAAGAACCAAATCGACACGAGCAAGATACGCAAGCTCGGCATGACATTCGGAGGCGAGAAGCTGCTGCGTCAAACCGTGGCACAACTGGTTGAGGCACTGTAATCGCCCGTCAAATCCCACTTCCGTCGGCGGCCGATGGCCTTGGCCCTCCCAGCGTGGCCCCGCAGTAGAAGCCAAGCGGAAAGACAATCAGGTTGCCGGCCCAGAACCAAATGGGATACGGCAACATGCTCATGTTCATGACGGCGAGCGCGAACAGAATCGTGCCGACCACCAAACCGTGAGCGCGATGCCGTCGCAGGCCAAGGCGGGTTGCAAGCCAGGCGCACAGGAACGTGGTCAGGCCCCACGCAAAAATCGCAACCACCAAGAACCACGCCGGATATCGGACAACGTGCGCTTTGCACACCTCAATGTCCGTGGGATCGACATCGGGGGGAAAGGGATGGACGATCGAACTGAGAGCTTCAAGACCTACGATCAAGACCATTGCAACCACAAGGCCAACGAGAACGGCGCCCACGCTGCGAACGAGTGACCAGATCATACTTCCCTCTCATACTGAGCTGAATGACTCTCTACGACCACACCCGACAGACGCGCGTCGGGCAACTTCACTGAGACGTCGGGAGTCTTGTGGATTTACTTCTGGCCCGACGCTTCAGCGAAGAACTTGGCAATTTTGGCATCCGTCTCCGCCAGATTGCCGAGTTTTCGAGTCAAATCGACGTCAAGTTGCGTGACACGAACTTGACCATCTTTCGCTGATACAAGAAACAAGGCGCCATTGACCAGCTCGTAACGTGTCCCATCGATCTCGATGTCCCCAGTTTTCTCACGTGGATCTTCCCACTTCCAGTTGATGCGCTTTCCGTCGGCCAAGGTAAAATACCCTACCGGGGTGAAGCTGTAGCCGAAGAGTCTGGACTCGATGGTGGCGTCGTTCGGCCCCGGGGAGTTGGCACACCAAATCTCTAGCACCGTGCCCTGATTCGACGTGACGAACTGTCCGTAGGGTTTCATGGAAGAGTAGGTACCGGCACTGAGAATTCTCAGCCTTGGCCCCAACGAGTCAAACACTTTCCAAACACCGAAAACGACAAAAATCGCCAGGATGGCAACGCACCCGACAATTGAAAGAGTTCGTTTAGTCATGATTGGCGTACCCAGGTTGGATACTTCAGGCCACCAAACTCGGCATCATGGACCAGCCGCGACTTCATTGTCAAAAGTCTCCTCCTTGGAAATGTCAAGTTTCGTTGCGCATATCGATTTGTGTGTGCCATCCATAACGCCCGCAGTCGCGCTCTCGCCCTTGGAATGGCGCTGAGTCGCACCTATTTGATTGCCGGCAACCCGCGGATCTCGAGCGCCTTGATCGCGGGACCCGTGGGGTTGGCCATCAGCTTGATTTCGAGTTCGCCCTTCTTCAGTTCAATTTCCTTGCGGAATTGCCACGGCTTCGACGCGCCGCCGGCTTGCGTGAATACATCGACCTTTTCGGCGACGGTCTTCTCGTTGATCTCGATGTCGAACAGACGCTTGCCCTTGCCGGCGAAGTCTTCATTGGTCTCGGCAAAGTGCAGCACGATCTCGTAGCGCCCCGGCTCGAGTTTGAACTCGTAGCCGATGCCGACGCTCGCCCAGCGTTCCGTTTGGTAGAGCTGCGTGGGTTTTTCCACGAGGCTCCAGATGCGCGTGCCGCTGTATTTCAGCGACGGATGGCCATCGCCGATATCCGCCTCCCAGGGAACGCCGTCCTCCCCGGCAATCTCAGGACCGCCGCAATTGATGCGCTTCAGATAGCGCAGCGGCGACGCGGTGGCGATGTTGCCCGGCTCGCCCAGAAGGCCCGTCGAACTGCGTGGTCGAATTTGATAGCGGTATTCGCTGCCGAACTTCGTGTCCTTGTCGACGTAACTTGCCTTCTTGAGTTCGGTGACCTCGGCGATCTTTTTCAGCGGGCCGTCCTTGCCTTCGCCACGGTAGATCTCCATCGTGTTGACGATCGGTTCGAGTTCACCCGTCCACGCGACCGTCACCGATTTCGATCCCGCGACGGCCTGCAGCTTGACCGTGTTGGCGGGGGGCTGATGATCGGGCACATCGACCTGCAAATAGCGGATTTCACCCTCGCGGCCGACGACGTCAAGCGCTTGCACGGCGTACCACGACGTCTGCTTGGCTTGCGGCTTGTTGTCCATGTGCGTGAGCGCGTCGCCGGGCAACTTCGCGAGCAGCGATTTTTCGTTGGCCATGAATTTGTCGGCGCCGCCGCGGTAGATGCGATACTCGACGACCTTGCGATCATCGATGGCCGGCTTCCAGGTCAGAGCCACGCGATAGCTTTTCACGATGTTCGCGTGTAACTCCGGCACGATCGTCGGCGGCGTCAGGTCGGGGACGGCGAGCTGCGGCGTTTGGTCCCCCTTGCTTGGTTCACGCACGGGTTTCCCCCCGGTTTCCTGCATTTCGAGGAAGTACTCGAAGGGGGCTTTCGTGACAAGCGGCGGCACGGTCACCTTGAAGTGATTCTTGGCGAGCGCTTCCAGAGGCAGCTCCGCAAACTTCGCTTCACCCTTGGGACGCCAAAACAGCTTGCCGGTCGTTGTGGTGTCGCGCTTCTCGGGGAGATAGCGGATATTGAATTCCAAACTCTTCCCACCCAGAAATTCGCCAGGCGGGCTGAACTGAATCCTCATGTCGGCCAGTTTGATCACCAGTTGCTGTTCGATGCTCTTGAATCGCTGAGCAATCAATTGCTTCAGGCGATTGATCTGATTGGGATAATCGCGGCCGGCGCCTTCGTTCACGGACATGAGCGCGGGCTGGAGCACGGCTTGGAGCTCGTCGAGCCGCTTCGACACTTTTTCGAGGTTGAGGATTTCCTCGTGGACCTCGGCCATGCGCAAGTAATAACGTTTGCGGAGTTCCGGCGTGCCGACGACGGCCTGCGCGATGAAACCCTGGAAGCCCGGCATGATCGGCCCGCCGGGGTTGCCGAACATCTGATCCATGCCGGACGGGATGAAGACCAGGCGGTCCAGTGGTTTGTCGTGGTAGATGCGATAGTTGTTGCGGTTCATCGGGTAGCCATCCCAGTCCCAGGTGACCGATTCGAGGACGAGGTAGCTGATGAACTTGTCCATGTCGAGAATCTTCTCGAGCTTCTGCTGGCGCGACTGGGGGCTCCCTTCGCGCGCCGCGGCCGTGAGCGTCTTGAGGTCCGAGCGGTCCTTGACATCGTCGCGACTGGAAACGATCTGCAGCGGCTGGTCCACGTCGCGTAGGAAACCGCCATCGTAGAATGTCCCGTCGGCGTTCTTGAAGTGGTGCCGGAGAAAATACTTGTCGTAGCCTTCCTTCAAATAATACAGCCCGCGCTTGCGGCCATTGATGGTGACAAGGGCATGACTGACGCGCGAGGCCGGGACGCCAGCGGCGCGGAACAGCTCGCCGCAGATCAACTCGGAAACGTAGCTGCCATCTTGCACGGAGTTCGCGAGATGGAATTTATCCATGCCAAAGAAGAGGGCTGCCTCGTCGAATTTATTCATGTTGATCGTCAGGCCCGGCTTGTCGTCGATGCCGCGATAGCTGCCGGCGGCGCCTTTGATGTGGATGCCGACGTTGGGATAGACCTTGGCGCCGACTTTGAGCGTGGCCTTGGCATAGGTGCGCGGAGCACGGCGCAGGGCATCGAGTTCCTTGTTGTCGAGCTCGATGGCGATTTCCAGAACCTTGGGCGTCTTGAATAGCGTGTCCCTTTCCGCCAGCGCCTTCTTCGTCTGCGCGGATATTGGCGCGACACAAATGCACACTGCGCACAAAACTGGCGCGACAAAGCGACTAAACATGACGCACTCCAGTAAATGAACCACGGGGGACTCAGGGGCCACGGGGAAGACAAAGAAAAAATGTAACCGTTCACCCCTCTCCCCTG
>SYHD01000012.1 GCA_005799265.1 Planctomycetia bacterium
GACCTCGAGCGCAAGGTCGATGAACTCTCGCAGACGAACATGGCCCACTTTGAGTCGAACAAGCTGAAGGGCCATTTCCTGGCGACGATGAGCCACGAGCTGCGCCCGCCGCTCAACAGCATCTTGGGCTTCAGCGACGTGTTGCTCGCCAAGGAGGACGCCCTAACTGACAAACAGCGCCGCTGGGTGTCGAACATCCAATCGAGTGGACAGCGCTTGCTCGCGCTCATCAACGACATCCTCGAACTCGCGAAAATGGAAGCGGGCAAGATGCAGCTGCACCTGGAAAATTTCAACCTGCACGACGTCTGTGACGGCCTGTTGAACATGGCCCGCCCGCTTGCGGAAAAAAAGAACATCGACCTGCGCAGTCAGCTCGAACCGGACATCCCGACGCTGCGGCAAGATATCTCGAAGCTGCAGCAAATTTTGCAGAACCTCCTGTCAAACGCCATCAAGTTCACGCCGGAAGGGGGCCGCGTCGCGATCAAGGCCGAGGCAGACACGAAATTCATCACGATCGCCGTGATCGACACGGGTGTCGGCGTCGCGAAAGACGAACAGGAGCTCGTGTTCCAGAAGTTCCGGCAATCGGGCAATCCCTTGACGCGTGAACACGAAGGGACCGGCCTGGGTCTGTCCATCGTCCGCGAACTGTGCAAGCTCATGGGCGGCGAAGTGACGCTGCACAGTGAGCTGGGCCGCGGCTCGACGTTCACGGTGCGGCTGCCGATGCAACTCAGCGAGGAACCGAGGTTGGAATTCGACCTCGCCGCGGAGCAGATCGAGCTGGCGAAGGCGCAGCGCGTCGATGCGCGCGTGTATGCAGGCGTGCCGACGCGAGTGGAACGGCACGAGGCCACGCAAAACTAACCTTGAGCGCAAGCGCGGGGATAACAGGTTCCCACGCAGCAAGCCAAGTTTCTGGAGGTTCCTGGTATCCCCTCGCTTGCGCTCAGGGTTGGTGAGATTCCGCCATGTCCACGCCAAACCTCCAGCAATGCGTCCAATACCTCAAAGGCGTCGGTCCCGCACGCGCCGAACTGCTGGCCAAGCTCGGCATCAACACCGTCGGCGAACTCATTTTTCATTTGCCGCGCTCGTATGACGATCTCACCAACGTCAAGCCGTTGGAGCAGATTGAAGCCGGCGTCTTGCAAACGGTTCAAGGCGAGGTCGTGGAGATTGACGGCAAGGAACTCCCCGACGGGCGGCGCGTCACGCAAGTCGTCATCGCCGATCCGCACGGCAAGTGCGTCGCCGGCGTCTGGTACAACTCACTCATGATCGTCGGCAAAGTCCACTATGGCCAACAGGTCGCGTTCTCCGGCAAGCCGAAGTGGTATCGCGATCACTGGACGATGAACCATCCGCGCGTGCAAGTGCTCAACGAAAAAGAAGCGAAACTCGAAGTCGTGCCGGTGTATCCCTTGACCGAAGGATTGCGCCCGGAGCACTTGCGCGACGCGATCCGTTTGGCGCTGGAAAAAAGCGCGGACGAGATTCTCGATACTCTCTCTGCCCTGATCCGCGCCAGGCGTGAATACCCCTCCGTCGCCCAAGCCCTGTGGCAGGTCCACTTCCCCGAGGCGTTGCCTCAAGGCGTTCACGCGCGGCGGCGCTTCATCTACGAAGAATTCCTGATCCTGCAAGTCGCCCTCGCGGTGCGGCGCCGCAGCATGCGCGATCGGCAGCAGGCGCCGAAGCTCGCGACCACGCCGCAGATTGACGCCCACATCCGCAAGCTCTACCCGTTCGCGCTGACGGCTGATCAGAATCGGGCCATCGCCTCCATCGTGAAGGACCTGGCAAGTGATCGGCCGATGCAACGCTTGCTGCAAGCCGACGTCGGCGCCGGCAAGACCGCGGTCGCGATTTATGCATTGCTCGTCGCCGTTGCCAACAAGCATCAGGCGATCATCATGGCGCCGACCGAGGTTCTGGCGCAACAGCACTGGCAGACGCTGGAACAATATCTCGCCAAGAGCCGCGTGCGGCGGGCGCTTCTGACGGGGAGCCTGTCGTCGAAGGAACGCGAGCGAACGCTAAACGGGCTCAAGGCCGGGGAGATCGATCTCGTCGTTGGCACGCAGGCGCTGATTCAAGACGACGTCGAGTTCGCCAAGCTCGCTCTGGTGGTCATCGACGAGCAGCACAAATTCGGCGTCAATCAGCGGGCGCGCGTCAAGAAGCTCGGCGTCGATCCGCACTATTTGGTGATGATCGCGACGCCGATCCCGCGCACCATCGCCCTGTCGGTGTTCGGCGATCTCGATACGTCCACGATCAAGCAGCTCCCGCCCGGACGACAGAGCGTCTTGACGCGCTGGCACGCCGAGGCGCAGCGCGAGCGCGTTTATCAGCGTTTTCAGGAGGAGATCAAGAAGGGCCGGCAAGCGTACATCGTCTGTCCGCTCGTCGAGGAATCAGAAACGCTCGATCTCACGTCGGCGACCGAGCTATACGAGATTTTGCGTACCGGCCCGTTCAAGGACTGCCGCGTCGGCTTGCTGCACGGCCGCCTTTCGGACGACGAAAAGAAGCACGTGATGAACGCCTTCCGCGACCGCCAGCTCGATCTCTTGGTGACGACGGTCGTGATCGAAGTCGGCGTCGATGTGCCGAACGCGACGCGGATGATTATCGAGCACGCCGACCGCTTTGGCCTGTCGCAGCTTCATCAATTGCGCGGCCGCGTGAGTCGAGGCACGGTGGCGGGCGAGTGCTACCTCTTCGCCGGCGTGACGACAGACGAAGCACGGCAACGCTTGCGCGCCATTTCACGCACGACCGACGGCTTCGCCCTCGCCGAGGAGGACGCCCGATTGCGCGGCCTGGGCGAGTTTTTTGGCACGCGCCAACACGGTCTGGGCGACCTGCGCTTCGGCGATTTGCTGCACGATATCGACTTGCTGGAGATGGCGAGGGCCGACGCGATCGAGATCGTTGCCGCCGACGCGGGCTTGCGTCAGCCGGAGCATCACGCGCTGCGCCAGGCAGTGCTGGCGCGCTATGGGCAGACGCTGGATCTGGCCGCGATTGGATGAGTTATCGCGCACGATGAGCCAAAATTGGCTGCGGCGGTAGTGACTTCCGCGGCTGCGGCGGTTATCCTAATCATGGAATCGCTCGCATTTTTTCGGATGGTCCCCATGATTCCGCCGCGTCGAAGCCGCCTCGCCTTGTCAGTCGTGTTCCTGTCGCTTCTCGGCGTCGGCTCGGCGCGGGGCCAGGATCAGCCGCGCGCGAAAGTACACGTCGAGATCTGCGAAGCTGGGCTTTCCGAAAAACCCGAATGGCCCAAGGACGTGCTGGCAGCGAGCGATCGCTACGAGGCTGACGCGCTGGCGTTTTTCCATGTGCCGTTCAAATACATCGACACCGGCATCCGCGCCGATCGCGCCAACCCGTATCTCTTGCGCGCGACTGCGGACGTGGTGTTCCCGGCGGGCAAGCATCGCATCCTCCTGCGCGCACGCGGGGCGTCCCGCCTTTTCATCGATGGCCGGCAGCTCTTGACGACGCCGTTTGTGCCGAAGATCAGCGACGGGCATGCGCCGATCCCGACCGACTATCTTGATCTCGGCCCCGACTTTCGCTTCAAGCCGCCAGGCAATCGCGAGAAGTGGACCACCTTCGAGAGCAAAGGCTCGACGCATCGCATCGTGCTCGAAACCATCGTCGGCGGCAAACGCGGCGGCGGCATCATGAAGCAAGATCTCGGCGAGACCGTCGCGGCCGTGTCGTTTGCTGGCTCGGAATCGTTTCATCTGATCGCGCCGGTGAAAGTCATCACGTACACGGACGCCGGCTGGCGCGAGTTCGAAGAAACGGAATGGGCACGCCTGCACGCGCTCGAAGCTGGTCGCCGTAAGGACGCGCTCGCGCAGCACGCCGCCGTCTGGGAACAACGCCGAGCCGATGCGAAGGCGTGGCTCGCTTCGACGCCCGAAGTGAAGGTGCCGGCTCTGCCCAAGGGGATGCCGGGTCACAATGCCGTCGATCATTTCCTCGCCGCCCGAATCGAAGCGGCGTTCCAGGCTGGCGACGAAGCACGCGGGCGCATCGATTACGACACGCAGGTTCGGCCCATCCTGCAAACGAAGTGCTTTTCGTGCCATCAAGGCGACAAGGTCAAGGGTAAGCTGCGGCTCGATACGCGCGCGGCGGCATTGAAGGGCGGCGTCTCCGGCAAGGCGGCGATCGTGCCAGGCCTCCCGGAGAAGAGCGAGCTGATCGCACGCATCACGAGCATGGACAAAGACGAGAAGATGCCGCCGCAGGGTCCGGGTCTGACGGTTGACGAAATCAAGCTGGTGCGCCAGTGGATCGCGGAAGGCGCACGGCACGATTCCGTGGGCGTCAAGCGGCGTCCCGTGCCCGGCCGCGCGGACGATCTGACGTTCCTGCGCCGCGTCACGCTCGACACCGTCGGCGTCATCCCGTCGCCGAGCGAGATCGACACCTTCCGCGTCGACAATCGTCCCGACAAGCGCGCCCACGCTATCGATCGTTTGCTTGGCGATCCGCGCTGGGCCGATCACTGGGTCAGCTATTGGCAAGACGTGCTGGCCGAGAATCCCAACATCCTCAATCCGACTCTGAACAACACCGGCCCGTTTCGCTGGTGGATCCACGAGGCGCTGCTCGACAATAAGCCCATGGACCTGTTCGTCACCGAGTTGGTGCGCATGCGCGGCAGCCATTACCTCGGCGGTCCGGCGGGGTTCGCCATGGCGTCGCAGAACGACGCGCCGATGGCGGAGAAGGCGGCCATCGTCGCCTCGGCGTTCCTCGGCGTGCAGATGAAGTGCGCCCGCTGCCACGACGCGCCGGGGCATACATCGACTCAGAAAGACCTCTTTGAACTCGGCGCGATGCTTAATGAAGCGCCGCTCGCCGTTCCCGCGACCAGCACCGTGCCCAAGGACAAACTGCACCAGGGACGCAAGGCGCTCATCAACGTGACACTTACGCCCGGCACCAAAGTGGCGCCGGCGTGGCCATTCAAGGCATTTCTCCCCTCTCCCCCTGGGAGAGGGGTCGGGGGTGAGGGCACGCTTGCCAGGACGCGCGATCAACTCGCCAGCGCCATCACGGACCCGCGCAACGAACGCTTCGCTCAGGTCATCGCCAATCGTCTCTGGAAACGCCTGATGGGCCGCGGCATCGTCGAACCGGTCGATGACTGGGAAAAAAATGCGCCGACGCATCCCGAATTACTGCGTTACCTGGGCCGGGAGCTCGTGCGCGGCGGCTACGATCTCAAACATTTGACGCGCGTGATCGTCAACTCGCACGCCTATCAGCGCGCGGCCGACGCCGATCTCAAGGAGGTTGACCCGCTCCATCTCGCGCATGCGCCGCGTCGGCTGGCCGCGGAGCAGATCGTCGATTCGCTTTTTCTTGCAGCCGGCAAACGTATGGATACGGAGGAAGTCAGCCTCGACATCGACGGCGGGCGCGACATTAAGAACTCGCTCAGTCTCGGCAAGCCGAACCGGGCGTGGATGTTCGCGTCCACGTCCAACGAGCGCGATCGGCCCAGCCTGTCGTTGCCGAGGGTGCAGGCGGTCGTCGATGTGCTGGAGGCGTTCGGCTGGCGTGCGACCCGGCAGTTCCCGCTCACGGATCGCGATGTGTCGCCCAACGTCTTGCAGCCGGCGATTCTGTCCAATGGCGTCGTCGGCACGTGGCTGACGCGCCTGTCCGACGAGCATGGCATCACCCGACTTTCGCTCGAAAGCAAGACCCCGGACGAATTGGTCGAGCAGCTGTTCGTGCGTGTCCTGATGCGCCGGCCGACGACGGACGAAAAGGCGACGCTCGTTGAGCATTTGCGTGTAGGGTTCGATCAGCGCGTGGTGAAATCGCCTGCACCGTTGTTGGCTACCAAGCGGGCGCCGCCGAAGTATGTTTCGTGGTCGAATCACTTGACGGAAGAGTCGAATCAGATCAAAATCGAACTGGAAGCCGCCGCGCGCCGGGGCGACCCGCCGACGCCGCGCTTGCAGGCGGAATGGCGTGAGCGCATGGAAGACGTGCTATGGGCGATGCTGAATTCGCCGGAGATGATATATACCCGATAATTCGATTACCGTTCGCGCTGCGCTGCGCGAGCGCTAAACGAATACACCGATTTGTTTGTTGAGGACGCGACATGCCCCCACCGTTAACGCGCCGCCGATTCCTCGGAGCTCTCGCCGCCACCGCGCTTGCCGATCGTTTGCGCGCGCAAGAGACGCCGCGCGGCCGGGCGGAGCATTGCATCTTCCTGTGGCTGGGCGGCGGCTTCTCGCAAGTGGATACGTTCGACCCGAAGCGCGTCGGCGCTCCAGCCGAGCGCGTCGCAGGCTCGGCGTATCCGTCGATCGCGACCGCCGTCCAAGGGGTGCGCGTCACCGAGTATCTGCCGCGCGTTGCCGCGCTGATGGATCGACTGACTGTGGTTCGCTCGGTGCATCACAATGTCGTCGATGAGCACGCAGCCGCGACTTTGCGCGTTCATACCGGTCGGCCGACGACGGGAACGGTGGCTTATCCGTCGGTCGGGTCGGTTGTCGCCCATGAGCGCGGCGCGCTGGAACCGGGCGTCCCCGCGTATGTGCTCATCGGCTATCCGAACGTGAGCCGTGGTCCCGGCTTTCTCGGCCCGCGCGCCGGCTACGTCTATCTGACCGACACGAGCGCCGGCCCCGCGGGACTGACGCGCCCCGCCGACGTTCCGCCCGACCGCCAGGCGACGCGCGAATATCTGCTGCAACAACTTCGCCAGCCCGGCGCCGCCATGCAGGGCTATGATCAGGCGATCGCCGAGAGCCTGCGTTTGTCCGGCCCACAGTTCTTGCGTGCGTTCCGTCTGGAGGAAGAAGCCGGCGCGTTGCGCGAACGCTACGGCGGCGAGTTCGGCCAGCGCTGTCTGCTCTCCCGACGGTTGATCGAGCGCGGCGTGCGTTTCATCGAGGTGTCGCACAATCTCAACTTCCTCAACGGCACCGGCTGGGACACACACAACGAAGGGCACGAACGGCAGCACCTCTTGATCCACGAACTCGACGTCGCGCTGGCGGCCTTGATCGGCGATCTCGAACAACGGCGCTTGCTCGAACGCACCCTGATCGTGGTTGCCACCGAGTTCGGCCGACCGTCGGCGTTCGACGCGCGCGGCGGCCGCAGTCATCAGGCGGCGGCGTTTAGCATGGTGCTGGCCGGCGGCGGGCTGCGTCATCGCGGCGCATATGGCGCGACGGATGAATTGTGCCAGCGCATCACGGAGCGCCCCGTGTCGATCCCCGACTTCCATGCGACGATCTACGCCTCCCTCGGAGTCGATCCCGCCAGGACGCTCTACGACGGCCCGCGCCCGGTGCCGATTACCGACGGCGGCAGAGCAATCAGCGCGTTGTTCGCATAAGTGTCATGGCGTCCGGAACCCTCCGCACGCTGTCGTTTCGTTCGCGAAGCACCCGCGAAGCCAACGGCCCACCTTGTCCTGGCCCGCCGGCGAAAATCGCCTACGCGCTTGACATCCGCGCGCGGCGTCGGACAATGGCACAAGGATGATTTGCGATCCGGGCGCGCTCGTTCGTGCCGCATTACCTAAAAAGGAGAAGTCCATGCTGTTTCGTTTGCTATCGGCCGCCTTGATTCTCGCCATGTCGTGCGCGGTCGTGCCCGCCGGTGACAAGGGAACGAGGCCCACTGCCCAGGATGAAAACCCGTACCGGGCCGTCAAGATTGGCGATTACGTGAACTACAAGACCTCGACCAAGATCGGCATGCTGAATGTCGATGGCAGCATGAAGCAGGTGGTCGCCGGCAAGGACGACAAGACGGCGACCGTCAAGGGTACGGTCAGCGTCCTCGGGCAAGAAGTGCCGGTGCCGGCCACGATGGTCGACCTGACCAAGCCATTCGACCCGACGAGCGTGATCAACCAGGGCAAAGCAAAGGCCGATTTCAAGCAACATGAAAAGGAAAAAGGCGCAGGCAAGGAAAAGCGGACGATCGGGGGCAAGGAATACGAATGCACCTGGATCGCCGGCCGTATCGTCACCGAGCAAATGGGGATCCGGCTTGACGCCGACGTGAAAGTCTGGTTCAGCAAGGCGATTCCGCTCAGCGGCATGGCACGCATGGAAATGAAAGCCGAGGTCCAGGGCATGGCGCTGGAAACGGTCGCGGAGTTGAGCGGGTTCGGCAACGAGACCAAGGAAAAAGACAAATAACCGCGCACCATCGCATGCGGTTTGGCGCTCGAAAGCAATTGCGCGAACGCCAAGCCGCAAGCGATATTACACCTATTTCCCCGCGCCCACGCAATAGAGCATCTCTTGACGTTGCCCCTTCTCACCCATGGCAACTCGCAGGTAGATTCGCCCGCCGCAAATCGTCGGCGTGGCCATCACTTCATTGCCGAGTTGATTCTCCGCGACCAGATCGAAGGACTCGTGCTGGGCCTTGAAAACAAAGGTACGGCCCACCTCGTTGGTGGCGTACATGAGATCGCCCACGAGAATGGGCGACGCGGTGAAATTCCCGCCCAGACGGCCCTTCCACATTTCCGCGCCGGTGTCGAACTTCCAGCACACGGGAACGCCGTTGTCCGCCACCGCGTAGAGGTAGCCGCGGTGCTGGATCAATGACGGAACGTAGACCTTGGTCTTGTTCTCCCACACGGTCTTGCCGGACCCGTCGGCGTGCATGGCGGCGACGTGCAGCTTCGGGAAGCCGCCGCTGGTGATAATGAGCTTGCCGTCCGTGACGGTGGACGTAACGCATTCGGTCGTGGACCCGTCTACTTCCCATATTTTCTTGCCGGTGAGCGGTTCGAGACTCGTCACCTTTTCACAGCCGATGAAGAACAGTTGTTCGCGGCCGGCGGCGGTGAGGATGATCGGCGACGCGTAATTGGGCATCTTCGGACGTTCCTGTTTCCAGACGAACTTGCCCGTGGCGCGATCAAGCCCGGCGAGAACGCCCGTGCCCTTGTTGTCGGCCGCCACGAGGAGCAGGGACTTGTAGACCGTCGGCGAGGACCCGAAGCCCTGGTGCAGCGTGTAATCGGTGACTTTGGTCTGCCAGAGTTGCTTGCCTTCGCGGTCCAGGGCGGTGGCGTAGATCGCCTTGTTGTGCAGGAAGTTGACGAAAACGCGCTTGCCGTCGCTTGCCATCGTGCCGGAGGCGAGCGAGCTTTTGGCGTTGCCCCCCTTCTCGAAACCGCCGCGATGGATTTCCTTCTGCCAACGGAGGTTGCCGGACTTGCGATCGTAACACAACACCGACTGCGTTTGTGCCGCATGATCGGCCGTGCCGAGGAAAATCTGCTCGCCGACGACGATGGGCGAGCCATGTCCGCGGCCTGGGACGGGTGTTTTCCAGAGAACGTTCTCCGTCTCGCTCCACTTTAACGGCGGCTTTTGCTTGGCATCCGCGATACCGTTGCGATTGGGGCCGCGCCACCAGGGCCAATCGTCGGGGCCGATCGTGATCGGCTCGGCGTCGTCGTTTTGCTGCGGCGTGGCGGCGCTTTCAAAGTTCGCGGCAAGAAGATATACGGCGACGGCGAAGGCCAACAAGATTCTCTGCATGGGAAGGATGGCTCCTGACGGTAGGACTGGTGCGGTGGGATAGTTAATGTATGCAAACAGCGGCAAATCGTATGCGATGGCATTGTTCCGTCGTGGTACAGCTTGTGGTCCGGTCACTCCGTGACCGGATGAGCTGCCGGTCACTCTGTGACCGGACCACAAGAATCGTGGCAAGTGGTATCACTTTTCATTAGTCCGACCCCGCGTATTCGTGCCGCTCGACTGTGTTCGCGAACAGCACTTGCGCGCAACCGTCGGTGTCGAACTTGAACATCGCCTGGGTCGCGAGATCGATGTCGATGTCCGCTGCGAGCAGTTGTTCGGTTTTCAACTCGGCTTGCGCCTGAATGCGGCCGTCCGGGGCGACAATCATCGACCGGCAATTCTGATGCGCGTCATGGCACAGATTGCACGACGCGAACCAGATCGTGTTCTCGGCCGCGCGCGTGACAATCATCGCGTGGTGAATCGGGATCTTCCAATCGTTGGGGCGCGTCGTGTTGTTCTGCGGATGAAACACGAGCTGGGCGCCCTGGCGAACGCACGCGCGCGTCGTCTCCGCAAAACGAAAGCCCTCGAAGCAGATGACGACGCCCACCTTGACGCCGCACAGGTCGAACGTTTCGAAGCTGTTGCCCGGCGAATAGGCGATGGCATCGAGCGGCGTGAGCTTGGTCTTGTGATGAACGCCGAGGATGACGCCCTTGTCGGAGATTACCAGGGCCGAGTTGTAGGGTTTGCCGGCAGCGCAGGGAACCTCAGTGCCGAGAATGCACGCGAGGCCGAGCTGGCCGCAGCGGACGGCGACGCGGCCATGCAGATCGTCAAGCCAGGCCGGTTCGACGCGCGTTGTCGGCGTGGCAATATCGACGCGGTAGCCGACAGTCTGCGTTTCGGGGAAGCAGACGATGCGCACACGTTCTTGTGCCGCCATTTCGAGGAAGCGAAAGATCGTCTGCTCGTTGGCGGCCAGCGAGTCGGTTTGGCGGCATTGAGCGAGGCCGATGCGCAGAAGCTTCATGGGGTGGTTCCTTCGGAGATACAGGCGATCGGCGCCGCTCAGCGCAAGTTGGTCACAAACCAACCAGCGGGCGTGACGATCGCGGGTTGTTCCCCCAAACGTAGGACGCTGGACCTCCCGGCGGCGCCATATTCGGTCAGCGTTGGCGCATAACGTTTGACGAGCGTGTCCTTCCGCACCGCGCGGTTGTGGCCGTCCACCATGCCGTCGATCCAGAGCGGGCGCGGCGCGAGCGCGGCGGCCACGTCGGTGAGGTCGCTCACGGTCAAGACGCCGGGGATCACGACATCATGAGGCAGATAGACGAGCGGCGACTCCAGAGCCGAGGCGTAGTCGCTCAGGCCGCCGTTGATGTAGACCGAATGCACTTGATTGTCGAAAAGCGCGCCGAGGAGTGCAAGCAGGCCGCCTAGCGGTTCGGACTGGGCCGGTCGGTTCGCGGCATTGTGCGGGACTTTCAGATCGCGGTCGGGCGGATTCATGGGAGCGAACGAATCTCCCCACAGGCCAACACGACTCCCATCGAGGTTTGGATGGTTCTTGACGCGATTCAGGACCGCGCGGAGATCGCGCACGCGCCCGGCGAGCAACGATTGCCCGAGCATCCATTCGCTGGCCGAGGTGCTGGACGCCGGCCCGCCGCGGCCGCGACTGCCGCCCGGATCGGTTTCGCCGGTGCCGCGCACGTCGAGCAGCACCACCGCGACGCCCGCGGTCAATAGCTCGGCGATTTGCCCCGCGCGCCGCTTCAGAAACTCTTGCTTGCCCTCCTGTGCCAGACAGACGACGATCGGCGCCTTGCCTTGCTTGCGCGTCGGCATGAGCAAAATGACGGGGACGAGGATGCCCGGCTCCGTCCGCATCTGGAAGCGCTCCATCGTGATCGATCCGAGGCGCTGCGGCTCCTCCGGCAAGCCCATGATGGGCGTGTGCCCTTCGGGAGTGACGTTGCCAAGCAGACGCGCCCATTCCTCCTGAAGACGGATGCGCCGGATGAACGGCTTTAGCTTCGCGCGTTCGCCGCGCGCGCCGGCCAGCCGATCGGCGCCAAGCTGCGCGGCGAGCGCATGCGCCGGCTGCGGCTTGTATTCCTTCGCGGCTTCGGGCGTCAGGCACGTGAATTCGTCGAGGGGCCGGCGGTTGCTGTATTCCTTCTTGGGATTCGGGATCTTGAACCAGTGTTCGAGGACGGGATAGACAATCTCGCGATTGATCGCCAGCCAGTGCGTGTTCTCCGGCGGCGAGCCGACGACGAAGCCGCTTCCCGCCAAGCCCCTGATGCTATCGGCCCTGCCGCCCAATTCGAAACCGCGCCGGATGCGTTTCCAGGCCGGGTCGCTGAGTTCGTCCCAGTAGAACTCGTGATAGTAGATCAGCCGGCGTGACGCCATCGAGGCGACGATCGTCCAGGGGAGAAAGCCGTCGCGGGCTGACAGACGCAAGCTGCGCGTCGATTCCCAGCTGCCGCTGCCGGCATAGTTGAAGGAATGCTCGGCATCGCGGGGAAGCGGATAGGCGGTCTCGGGCTGCGGGCCGCCGAAGTTCTGGACGAGCACGCAAGCGATGCGTGGATCGAGCGCCGCCGTGACAGCCCCGACGTCGCCGCCCCCCGCCGGCTCGGAGATCATGATGAGACGCTTTGGATCGACTCCCTTCTGTGCCAGCAGCACGTCGACGCCGCGCATCAGGTCCCAGACCAGCCAGCCCATCAAACTCTCGCCGACCAGATGCAGCTGAATGCCGAGGTCGTAGCGGCCGTGGTAATCGTAAGAGGACTCCGCGCCGAACGGATGATTGCGGCGTTCGCCGTGGCCGAGATGATCAGGGATGAGGACCAGACAGCCGGCACGGGCCCACGTCATGCCCATATCCTGGCGCGCCGCATTGTGCTTGGAGGAATTATGGCTGTGCACGATGACGATCGCCGGCATCGACGCGGTCGGCTTCGAGGGGCGATAGAGATTGGCGGTCACGACCACGCCGGGTTTGCTTTCAAAGACGAGGTTGTCGATGCGATAGCCGTCCCCCTCGTGGCTGCCGGTGACGCGAACCTTGAGATCCTTCGGCACGGTCGGCCAATCACCCAGCGAGGCGCGCAACGCTTTGAGCCGTACATCGCGAAACGCCTCCCAGTCAGCGCGTGTCTTCACTTTTTCGAAGGCTTGCGTGTCGGCGCGATTGGCGTCGCGCAGCCGCGCCTCGACATCGCGCGCCAGCATCGACGCCAGCGGCGGCATGCGCACTTTGCCGCGCACGATTACACCGGTGTCGAGATTCTTGAGCGAGGCCGCGAGGTTTTCTCCTTGCGCGTGCAGGGAACTCACATAACCGAGAAGGAAGGACGCGGCCACGACGAATGGCTTGATGATGGAAATGGAGCTCATATTGATGCTTCTCGTTGGATTGCAAGGCGAGCGACAAAGTGAAACATAGCCGTTCACGACGCGGAGCGTCGTGCCACAATGTGGTGCGACGCTCCGCGTCGCGGTCGGTGTGGGTTCAGGAACGAGATTCCCGGCGTGCCACGAGAGGCCAGACGGCCTCGACGCGTTCGCCGCGCATCGCGTAGATGCGATCGTAAAGGTTGGTCGTCGGATCGCAATGCGGCACGATGAACTCGAGCCGATCGCCAAGGCGCGGCAGCTTGGCGCCGGCTTCCGCGGTCAGGATGCCGAACTCGTCGCCGCCAGCTCTATAAGTCAGACCCGGAATACCCTGGGCCTCGGCACGCCAAGAAACAGTTGTGTCGAGCGCCTTGGTCCCCGCGTCGACAGTGACGCGATCCACATGCGTCGCGCTGACGACGGTGGTCAGCACGGTCAGGCTGGGCCGAAAGTCGCTGTAGACGGCCTGCTCGTTGCGGCCGCCGATGCGGCGATAATCGACATCCATGAAAACGTACGAGCCGACTTGCAACTCCGTGACGCCGCGAATCGTGCTGTCGATGTTATAGGTGCCGGTGCTGCCGCCGGAGAGGATGGTCACGTTGAGGCCGGCCTTGGCGAACAACTCGCGCGTCGCCACGGCGCGCCCCATCGCCTCGCGCGAGACCTTGTCCCTTTGCGCGAAGCCGACGACGTGCGACGCATGCCCGGCGTATGCCTGGATACCGCGCAGGCGCAGGTGTTTGCTGCGGGCGACGAGGCGAGCCAGTTCGAGTGCGGGCTCGCCGGGGAGAATGCCGGTCCGACGATCCCCTACGTCAACATCGATCAGCACATCGACGGTGACGCGTGCTTGCCCGGCCGCATCATTCAGCAACTCGGCCTGTCGAGCGTGGCCCAGCGACAGCATGACTTCGCCCTTCTGCGCGAGCGCGACCATGCGAGCGATCTTGCCCGGCTCAAGGATGGGCGACGTGAGCAAGACGCCGCGCACGCCGGCGGCGACCATCCCCTCGGCTTCCGGGACCGTCGCGACGCACACGCCCAGGGCGCCGGCGTTTATCTGACGCCGGGCGATCTCCGGGCACTTGTGCGTCTTGGCGTGCGGCCGGAAGCCGCAGCCGGCCTTCTTGCAATGATCCGCCATCGTGCGCACATTCGCCTCAAACGCGGCGAGGTCCACGAGCAGCGCGGGCGTGGGCAATTCGGCGCGTGTTCGGCCGCGCAGGTCACCGGCGGGGGCCGGTTGATTGGCGGCAATGGCGTCGGTGCCCTGGATCACGGCGAGTCCCGCGGAAGCAGCGATGAATGAACGACGGCGCATGGAATCACTCCTTGGACGAACGAGTGCCGGTTGACGCTGCGAGGTTGATTCCGAATAATGCAAGTGCGATTACAGAAAGCGAGAAACCGATGAACACCAACGCCAGCCTTGGTTATTCCGCTGACGTTCGCATGCATCTCAACGTCAACGGCTTCGTCTTGTCGATCGGACAACTCGGCCCTGACTTTATCATTCTGCGAAATCCTGCCGAACATCCGCCCGCGGAAGCGGAAATCGTCCTCTCGATCGACGGCGAAGAAAGTCGCTGGAACGTGCATCTGCCCGAGGGTATCGTTGTCGGCAGAACGCGCACGCGCACCGCGCTGAGCCCGCTTCCCGGCTAAATGTTAACGCACTTCCCCGACGCATTCGACGCATAAACCCCCAAGATCACCTGCACCGCCTTGCGTCCCTCGCGGCCATCGACGAGCGGCGATTTGTTCTGTTGGATCGCTTCGACGAAATCGGTGAGTTGACGGGCATGGCCGACGTGCGAGATGGCGGCGGGATTGCTCGAGCCGCCCGAACCGCCGACCTTCTGCGCGAAGCGCTGACGAATGGCGTCGTCATCGGGTTTGGCAGTCTTGAACTCCCAGCGCAACAGATCGTCCTGTTCGACGACGACGGAACCTTGATCGCCGTGAATCGCGATGGTCTTCGGATATCCGGGCCAGACACTGGTGGTCGCCTGGATGAAGCCGAGGGCGCCGCTCTTGAAGCGCAGGGCGGCGACGGCGGTATCCTCGACCTCGATGCGTTCATGGGCGAGCAAGGCGGTGAAGCCCATGATCGAAACGACGTCGCCCATCATCCACAGCAAGAGATCGACGTTGTGGATGGCCTGATTCATGAGTGAGCCGCCGCCGTCGAGGGCCCACGTGCCGCGCCAGCCACCTTGATCGTAGTACGATTGCTCGCGCCACCACTTGCAGGCGGTCTCGCCGAGCGTGAGTCGGCCAAAACGCCCCGCGGCAACGGCGGACTTCAACGCTTGGTTGGCGTCGCCGAATCGCGATGGAAAGATCGTACACAGCTTGACCTTGTTTTTCTCGCAGGCGTCGATGATCCGGTCGCAGCGCTCCAGCGTGATCTCCATCGGCTTCTCGACCACGAC
>SYHD01000104.1 GCA_005799265.1 Planctomycetia bacterium
GCCGCCGCGGGCGTCGCCGTCGAGCTTGGTGAGAATGACGCCGTTGAGATCGAGCGCGTCGTTGAACGCCTTCGCGCTGTTGACGGCGTCCTGGCCCGTCATGGCGTCGCAGACGAAGAACACGTCGTCGGGCCGGCACTGGCGGTCGATCTGCTTCAGCTCCTCCATCGGCATCTCGGCAATGTGCAGCCGGCCGGCGGTGTCGAGGATGATGACATCATGCGCGGTGTTGCGCGCCTGGGCGACGGCGTTATTGCAGACGGTGACGGCGGAAAGCCCAGGGACCGCCGTCCCTGGGCCTTCGGCGTAGACCGCAATGCCGAGCTGCTCGCCGAGCGTTTGCAACTGGGCGATGGCGGCCGGGCGCTGCAAGTCGGCGGCGACCATCATCGGCTTTTTGTTGTACTTGTCACGCAGCATCATCGCAAGTTTGCCGCACGTCGTCGTCTTGCCCGAGCCTTGCAAACCGCACAACATGATGATGGTCGGCCGATCCTTGGCAAAATGAAAGAGCGGCTCCGGGCGTTCGACATCACCTTTCATCAGGCGGACGAGTTCCTGATAGATGATGTTGATGATCTGCTCGCTCGGATCGAGAGCGCGCAGCACTTCCTGGCCGATGGCTTGCTTCTTGACGCGTTCGATGAAATCGTTGGCGACGTTGAAATTGACGTCCGCTTCGAGCAGCGCGACGCGAACCAGCTTCAAGCCGTCCTGAATGTTGGCTTCCGTGATGCGCCCTTTGCCGCGAATGCTCTTGATAGCATCGCCGATGCCGCGCATGATTCCATCGAACATGGTTTGATCCCGTGGACGTAGAAAAATCCGCCGTGCGAGGACGGGGAGCGATCATTATAGAATTTTCACGCATTTCCCACAACAGACGCGCCACGGATGAAATCTCGCCGAGCAATGATCTCACGCCAAGGCGCAAAGAAGGGTCAGGATGCGTGAAGAACCAAATTGTACAGGGGTGTTTGCCGGACGCGCAAGCGACGGAGGACGGGTCCGTCGCTCGCGCGTCCGGCTAACAGATTATCTTGATTTCTTTGCGCCTTTGCGCCTTTGCGTGAACTTGATTGGCGCGGCGCTTACATACAATCATCACATGAACACTTCGGAGAAGAACGAACCCTGGGCCGTCCTCTGGGACGTGGACGGCACGCTCGTCGATACCGCGGAACTCCACTTTCAAGCGTGGTGCGCCCTGGCGCGCGAAATCGACAAGCCGTTCACGCGCGCCGATTTCGCCGGCACCTTCGGCTGGCGCAATCCGGAAATCATCCCGAAGCTTTTCGGCTTGCACTACACCGAGCAGCAGGTGCTAGAACTCGGCGACCGCAAGGAGGACCTCTACCGCGACGAGGCCCAAAAAGGCGTCTCGCTCTTGCCCGGCGTGCCCGGACTACTCGCCGCCATTGGCGCAGCCGGCGGCAAGCAGGCAATCGGCTCCAGCGCCCCGCGCCGCAATATCGACCTGATCCTGCGCAACACCCAGACCGCGCCGCACTTCGCCGCCGTCGTTGCGATGGAAGACACACGCCGCGGCAAGCCCGATCCCGAAGTCTTCTTGCTCGGCGCCAAGGCCCTCGGCGTTCGCCCCGAACGCTGCATCGTCCTCGAAGACGCTCCCGTCGGCGTCCAGGCCGCGAAGTCCGCTGGCATGCGCGCGATCGGCGTCACCTTCGTCGCCCATCATCCCGCCGAGAAACTGCGCGCCGCAGGGGCCGATCTCGTCGTCACAAGTTTGGATCAAGTCAATGTCGATCGATTGAAGGCGCTCGTTTAGCCGCAATACCGTTCGCGGATATGATACGATAGAAGAGCGATCCATTTTTCGGAGGTGCTCCATGAATTCTGAGCTATTGTCTCGTGTGGTACTTGATCCCAAAATCATGCGCGGAAAGCCGGTCATTCGCGGGACGCGCATTCCGGTTGAAATGTTGGTTCGCATGGTGGCGCAGAGAATTTCCGATGCGGATATCCTTCATGAATATCCCCGTCTTCAAAGCGAGGATATTGAGGCGGCCCTGTTATACAGCGCAAACGTCGTGGCCAATGAAGACGTTTTCCCCGTGGCCGGTTGAGAAACGATATGCGATTCCTCGTTGACGAATCGACTGGCACCGCAGTCGCTCAGTACCTGCGCGGGCAAGGACACGAGGTTGTGGTCGTTTCAGAAGTAATGCCGCAAGCGCAGGATGTAGAGATACTGCATAAAGCCGTCGACGAAGAGCTTATCGTCATCACCAATGACAAAGATTTTGGCGATCTGGTTTACCGTAGCGGCGAGGGACATGCGGGCATTCTACTATTGCGACTACGTGACGAGAGTGCCGCCAATCGTGTGCATGTCGTCAAGACAGTTCTTGAGACGCATGGCGATGCAGTCGTCGGAAATTTCGTAGTTGCGACGGAATCGCATACTCGAATTCGCAAGACGACCAAGTAGAAAGCCCTGGCCATGTTCATCCCCATCATCAGCCCAACCGGCTACACCTACTCCTGCACTGTCGAAGGCAGCTCCTTCAAGATCGTGCAGTGCGAGCAGTGCCGATTTGTCTACGTCTACAAGATGACGCGCCGCGCCGCCGGGAGCGTTTCGGATTCGCTAGGCAATGCCAATCCACATGCGGCCGAACACGCCGAAGCCGCCGCGTCCTTTCAGTTGAATCAGAAACTACGCGACGATTGCGATGCCATTCCCTGTCTCGAGTGCGGCCAGTATCAGCAGCACATGATCGAAGCCTTGCGATGGGATTTCATGTCCAGCACATTCTACGGGGCATGGTTTTTCCTGGGCGTAGGCGTCTTCGCCGGCATCATCGCGCTCATCTCGCTGCTCTATGACACGACCAATCGAAGCTTCACGATTTGGCTGGGAATCGCCGCGGTCGTCCTCGGTTCGATCGGCGGCCTGCTGCTTTCCTGGCGAACGAGGCAACTCGCGCGCTACGATCCCAACGAGGACGATTTGGCCGAACGCCTGCAGATCTCCACACGCTACGCACGGACCCTGGAAGAATTTCAGGCCTACTTGAAACTGCACGGCGTCGAATGGGAATTGCCGAAGCTTGACGAGGCCGAGGCGCAGAAGGCGCCCGCTCATCGGGTCAAGAGACTTCCTGAATGAGCGATCACGACTGCGTGCCTGGCATCGAAGTGCCGAGACCTAAAAGCCCCGTAAGCAACTTTCGACCGCCGCAATTCTAAGGCGCGCATCGAGCGACGAAATGGGACGCAAACGGCAATCACAGCGTCTTGAGGTACTCAACGATCGCCCAGCGTTGCTCGTCCGTGAAATCGTCGCCGAAGGTGTGGCCCTGGTTGCCGCGGCCGGGCTGAGTGGTGTCGTAATTCTTGCGGCGTTCGTGCGGGCTGCCGTCCATCGGCGGAGTTTGTAGCCGTTCGACCTTCCAGCCCACCTTGACCTTGTCGTAGTCCACCTCATAGGTGCGGTAGGAGCGTGTGAATAACTTTGGCCGAGTCTTCGAGTTCAGCACATCGTAGAGCGTCGGTACGGAACCGTTGTGGAGAGAGGGCGCGGTCGCCCACACGCCATCGAGCGGGGGCGCCTGATAGCCGAGCGGCGCGAACGACTTGTAACCTTCAGGCTTTTCCTTGGCGAACCAGCTCTCGTTGTAGAATTCGCCGAGTTTGACAGGCAAACCGCGGAAACGATTCGGGTCGGTGCCGACGACGATGAGCGGAACGACCTTGTTGGGATAGGTCCACTCCTTGCCGTAGGTTCCGTGGCACTGAGCGCATTTTCTGTCGAAGAGTATGTGGCCTGTGTCGGCAAGCTTTCGATCGATGGCGAACGGATACTTCGGGGCTTCGAGGCTGAGGATGAACGCCTGAATGTCCTTGAAAACGAGTTCCGCCTTCTCGAAGGTCGTGACGCCGTTGTTGGGGGTGAGCATGAATTGCATGATCGAACGTACCGAGCGCGCGTCGGCGCCGCCGGTGTGATACATCGTCTTCTTCTTTTTGAGCAGCCACCAGGCGGGGACGTCCTCGCACAGGTCGTCCTGCAACTCCCACTTGTGGCGCTCCAGACGCAAGCTCAAATCCGGGTTGCGGAAGGAGTGCAAAAAGACCGCCATGGCGCCCGCTTCGGAGGTGCCGCGCACGTTGGAGAACGTGAATGGCAGCTTGCCGGATAGGCCGCTCGCCTTGTTGAGATCTTCAAAGAAGGCCTGGATGTCGAGGCTGGCGTTGCCCAGACCGATGTGGCTATTGCCCAGGATCGACCCACCGTGACAGAGCATGCAATCGGTCGCGAGGCCTTTGGCGAATAGAAGCGTGCCAGATCGTAGTCCCATCGGGTAACGGCCATTGTCGAACGGCGCGGCGTGCAAGCCGTAATGAGCGCGGAAGGCCTCATCGTAGTTGTCGGGCGTCTTGTCGAGCTTGGGTTGCCACTGTTTCCAGGCGTTTTCGTAGGCCGCAAATGACCATCCACCGGGCGTGAAGGCGCGCGTCTCCAGCGCCTTTTTGCCGCGCGCGATCGCTTCGGGTTCTTGGGCGCCCAGCCCGGCGGCGAAAAACAGAGACGGGATTGCGCACAAGAAGATTCGCAGCGGCATCATGTCATCTCCGTTGACGGGCAGGTTCTGGACATTATGTATTGTAGCATCGCGGCAAAGCCAATAGACAGACTTGGACGGAAGGCGGCCCGGTTGAATCAGACGCGAATTTTAGCTGCCGAATGAAGAGTCTCGCGATTGGCGTGTGCAATCGTCGAACGCGCTGTTATGGCAAGACTAGATCTGCGCTCTTGAGAATTACGAGTCATGATCAGAGCCCGCCAAGGTCCCCCGGAGCGTTTCGCGTGAATATTCGTCCATTCCAGGCTGGCGACGAAGCCGCGCAGTTGCAGATTTACAACGCCGCCGCGGCCAATCTCACGCGGTTCAAACCCGCGACCATTGTGGACATTCAGCGCCGCGTCCAGGCGAAAGATTTCGACCCGGCCACGCGCTTTTACGCCATCGACAATGGCAGACCTGTCGCCTACTGCTCCTATCAAACGAACGGCCGTATCGGCTATCCGTGGGCCTTGCCCGGCAACGAGTCCGCAGCGGACCCCCTATTCACGCACACTTTGGCCGTCATGAAGGAGCGCGGCATACGCGGCGCGTTTAGTGCCTACCGTCAGGATTGGCCAACGATTAACGATTATTTTAGCCAGCGTCAATTCACGCTGGCGCGCGAGATGGTGAATTTCGTAATGAGATTCGAAGACATGCCGACACCCACCGCCGGCAGCCGCTTGAATATCGAACCGGCCAAGATCAGCGATGCGTCGGGCATTTTCGCGCTCGATCCGTCCGTGTTCCGCGTCGCCAGTGCCGAGGGCTTGGGCGAGACGCTTTTCAAGAATCCCCATATCGCGCCGGGTTCGATCTTCGTGTTGCGTAGCCGCAGCGACGGAGGGGTGGTCGCCGCGGGCCTCTTCATCAGGGACGGCAGCTTTGCCGATCCGCTCGCAGTGGATTCGCTGATGCCGTGCTTTCGCCTGGGCGCATTCGGCACCGAGGGGATGTCCACGAAGCGGGTCCGCGGGCTGTTCAGCTTCGTCGCCAAACCAGACAAGAGCCTGCACGTCCACGGTATGGATATGCTCTGCCATGCCACCAATCTGCTGCGGGACGACGACGAGAACATCTGTTACGCGGCTCAAGTTGCCAGCGACGCACCGGTGCTCTTCGCGTTCTACCAGCGGACCTTTGAACGCCAGGGGGGCTTTCCGGTGTATGAGCGCGATTTGACGAAGTGAGAGGCGAAACAGCCGCTTGCGCATAGCGCTCGCGTGACGTTCTGCGAGCGCTATGCCGCAAGCGGCGTATGGTGGATTACAGCCCAAACGGCAGGATCAACGAGCCGCGCGTCTCCGAGCGAATGCGTTTGCCGTCGTCAACGGTGACAGTGACGTTCGGGAACAGGTGCCGCGTCGCGTCCTGGGCGTGTGGGATCACATCCAAGTCGAACGGCCGATAGCCTGGGAACCCCGCGTTGCCGGCCGCGCCGCCGACGGTGTTCATGAGGTTGAACGCAAAGGGCAGGATGGTGAGCACGGTCTGCACGGTCGGACGCGGGTCGCTCACCTGAATCGAGGTGAACTCTTTCGGGAACTGACTCAGAGCTTTGGTAAGCGATGGGTCAGCCTTCCAGGCGGGAAGCTCGCCTTCCTGACGCAATATGAAGCCCTTGACCGGTTGCGGAAACTGAGAGTAGATGAACCAGTCCTTGTAGATGCCGAACGACGCCAGGTGCGAGTTGACCATCGGACCCGCGATCGAAAGTTGCATCACTTCGCCGTTGTAGTAGGCTTTCCTCTTCAATTCGACCTTGCCGAGCGGATTGGCCGGCGGGACCGCCTTGACGAGTTTGTCGAGTGTCTTGCTGAGCTTCTTGGCATCCTTGAGTTGAATTGCGACGACGGCGCCGGTGCCGAGGAAACCATCCGAAGGGGAGTTGTAGGTAACCACCATATCGCCAAAGCAACCGAAGAAATCACGATCGAAGTCGAAGTCTTTGCCGATGATTCCTTCGAAGCCCTTGATCGCATCCTTGATCTGGTCGGCGGCGTCCTTGTCGAATATGCGGGCGACGCCGTCAACGAGATTGACAATCGTGCTGTACGATTTGTCCATCTTTACGGCGCTGGCGGAGAAGCCCTTGAGATCGCTGGGCATGACGGGCAGGTCCTTCAAACTGATCTTGTGCTGCGTGGAAAACGAGAGCAGCCCCTTGCGCGGGCCGGGCATGTCCACGTCGACGATCGAACGTTCGGCGGGACCGTCGAAGCCGGAAACGAAGGTAATGTTCTTGACGCCGCGCACGCCGAGTTCATCGATGACCTCGCCAGCCTGGCGGAAATCGCCGCTGACGACGTTCAGGATGCTGGTCAGATCGAAATAGCCGCGCGTGGTGGTCTTGAATTCCTTGAAGCCGGTGACCTTCTTGTAGAGCGGGTTGGCCGCGAGCCCGGTCTTCTTGCTGTCGATGCTTTTGGCATAGGAGACCGGATCGTTCGTGCCGAGGTAGAGGACCGCGTCTTCGCCCTGGGCCCACCAGCCGAACTTGACGACCTTCTCAAGTTCGATGTGGTTGATGGAGCGTTTGCCGACCTTTTCGGTCTTGACCTTGGCCCTTGTCTCCTGGGCGATCTTGTCGACCAGGGCCAAGAGTGTGCCAGTTTCACCGGCGCTCTTGGGGAACACCAGCACCGCCTGTGCGGACGGCACGGGCTGGATCTGGTTCAGTTCCAGGGCGAACACGATACCGTTCTGATTCATCGAGCTGACGAGCTTCGTGAAGTCCTTCAACATCGGGCCGACCTTCGGCTCATTGCGGGCCGCGGTCTGGATGTTTTCCTGGACGAACTTCCAGAATTCGTCGAGGAACTTGCCGGTGTCCCCCTTCATCATTTTGCCCATGGCAGTCTGATCGAAGGCGGCTTGATGCGTTTGCATGCCGTCGAAGCGGAAGTAGAGTTGACTCTTGGCGGGGAGATACTTTTCCTGCGCCTGTGCCCAGGCTGCGGTAGGAACGAGTACGAACAGGAGCCCCAGCACCATTCTCTTGACCATGGCATCATCCTCTGGAGGAAGTGAGAAGCCGATCGGAAGTTATCCACTTGGTCAAGGCAGTATGATAAACGAGGGGTCGTTTGGCAAGGCAAAAGTAAAAAGGCCAAAGGAAAAAGTGATGCTGCCCTTTTGCCTTCTTCCTTTACCGTCAGGCCGCACGGGCGACGCCGAGCTTGCGTGCTTCGGTCATGGCCTCGCGAATTCGCGCGAACGGCTCGCCGAAATCGAACGGGCCAAGCTTCTCGATTTGTTCGCGCATGGCTGGCACATCGTCGGGATAGCTGGGATGAGCGTAGAGACGCGATTGCACGACCAGGCCCGGCCACGGTTGATCGGCATCGACAATGTTGTACCACAGCCCGACCGGCATGCCTACGTGGAGGCGAACCTCCAGCGAGCGCGGGTTATCCACGAACAGCCATTGCGCCGGCGTCGCGGTTTTTTCGATGAGCGTCTTGCCGATGACTTCACCGCACAGGTAGGCGTGCAGCGTTTCGCCGTAAAGGATCTGCTGAACCTTGTTCGGCTGCACCGCGCTCGACATGCGGAACTCGAGTGGTCGGCCCCAGGTGTTGGTGACCAGGTAGCCTCCCGTCCAGGCGCCGCCGGCGTCGCGGAACACGGAAAGAAAGCCCAGTAGAGACACGGAGGTAGGCTCGATGGAGGCCAAGCGGTGTCCTCTTGGGTGGTTCTTCATGGCGAGGCTTACATCAACGATCACGAGGCGTTGCCCTGTTAGCTTCGTCTCACGGCGGACGTCACTTTACCCGGATTGCCGATATCCACGGCCGACACCGATGATCATCGCTCGCAGCAATCCGCAGCACTGCGTTGCTGCGAACAACCGCCTCAAATCGCCCAATCGTTCGAGGCGTGCATGCGGCTGAAATCTCCCGTAGCTTTTTTGGTAGACTCTCCCTAAATTGACAAGAATTGGACCAACACCGCCCGCGTTGAAAGCGATACCCATGTCGAGCGAGCCGAATGCGACGGAAAATCCGGCCCCCAAACGGTCCCCGGTCGAAGCGATCAAGGAATCTAGCCTCCAGCTGCGCGGCACACTGGCCGACGAGTTGGCTCACGACGTGGATCACTTCAACGATCAAAGCAAACAACTGATCAAGTTCCATGGAACCTATCAGCAAGACAATCGCGACGCGCGCAAAGAGAGCCAGCGCAAGCCCGGCAGCAAGGCGTTCATCTTCATGGTCCGCTGCAAGATCCCCGGCGGCAAAGTCACGGCGGCGCAATATCTCGAAATCGATCGCCTCGCCGAAGCATACGCCAACAGCACCCTGCGCATCACCTCGCGTCAGGGCTTTCAACTCCACGGCGTGCTGAAGGACAACCTGAAGCGAACCATCAAGGAAATCAACGACAGCCTGCTGACCACGCTCGGCGCCTGCGGCGACGTGTCGCGCAACGTGATGGCGCCTCCCGCGCCGCTGGCCACGCCCGTCCATCAGGAGTTGCAACGCCAGGCGGACCTACTCGCAGCGCACTTTACGCCGCGTTCGCGGGCTTATCACGAAATCTGGCTGAACGGCAAATCCATACCGACCGGCACGCCGGAACTCGTCGATGAGCCTATCTATGGAAAGGTCTACCTGCCGCGTAAGTTCAAGGCCGCCTTCGCGCTCCCCGACGACAACTCGACGGATATCTACGCGCAGTGCCTTGGCTATCTCGCCGACGTTAAGGACGGCGCCATCGTCGGCTACAACCTCCACGCCGGCGGCGGCATGGGCATGACGCACGGCAACGTCAACACCTTTCCGTGCATCGCCCAGGCCATTTGTTACATCACGCCCGACCAGGTTATCGCAGCGGGCGAAGCGGTCATCAAGCTTTTTCGCGACCACGGCAATCGCGGCGACCGCAAACGCGCTCGCCTCAAGTACGTCCTGCACGATTGGGGTATCGATAAATTTCGCGCGACGCTGCAAACCTATTTGCCGTTCCCACTCGTCCCGCCCAAGGACATTCCCGTCACCGGCTTTCCGCTGCGCCTGGGCTGGCACGAGCAAGGCGACGGGAAATATTTCTACGGCATCTCCGTCGAGAATGGCCGCATCAAGGACGACGGCGATCTCCGCCTGCGCACGGCGCTGCGCAAGCTGGTCGAAAAACTCCAGCCAACCATTTGCCTGACGCCGATGCAGGACATCCTCCTGTGCGATTTGCCGAAGGCCGCCAAACCGCTCATCAATCGCCTCCTCACCGTGTACGGCATCGCCAAGCCGGAACGCATCTCGCTCGTGCAGCAACACAGCATGGCGTGCCCGGCCATTCCGACGTGCGGCCTCGCGCTCTCCGAGGCGGAACGCGCTCTGCCTGGCGTCATCGATCAACTTGAGGACGAACTCCGGCAACTCGGCCTGCAAAACGAAAAGATCAGCAGTCGCATGACCGGCTGCCCCAACGGCTGCGTGCGCCCCTATCAGAGCGACATCGGCATCGTCGGCCGCTCCGGTGACAAATACACCGTCTTCGTCGGCGGCAACCTGGTCGGCTCGCGGCTGAACTTCATCCTCAAAGACCTCGTGCCGCTCGATCAGATCGTCCCGATCCTATTGCGCGTGTTGGAGCCGTACAAGAAGGATCGCCAGCCGGACGAAGGTTTCGGCGATTACTGCCAGCGCGTCGGCGCCGAAAAAATTTGCGCGCTTGTCTAGCCGCTTGCGTCTTGGCGTTCGCGTGGCCCGATGCGAACGCTAAACGAAGACTTGGATTTCGCCTACAATGCGACCATGCGATCCGTCATGGTCTGTTCCTTGTTTCTTCTTGGCGCTCCCGCCCATCTTCATGGACAATCGGCCCCGGGCCTCAGAATCCCGCCCGGCTTTGAAGTCGTCGAATTCGCCGATGCCAAGCTCACCAACGATATCCATTGCCTGACCATCGACCCCAAGGGTCGCATTGTCGTCGCGGGGCGCGGCTACATCCGCATCCTCATCGATGACGACGGCAACGGTAAAGCGGATCGCGCTCTCGACTTCGCCTCAACTCCCAAGGACGGTGCGATGGGCCTCCTCTGGGAAGGCGACTCTCTCTACGCCATGGGCGACGGCGGGTTACGGCGCTTCACGTCCAAGACCGGCGATAAGGCCGACGGACCGGCAACACTTATCCGCGCCATGAAGACGGGCGGCGAACACGCTGCCCACGCCATCCGCCGCGGGCCCGACGGCTGGCTCTACGTCCTGTGCGGCAACAACACCGGCATCGACAAGACCTACGCGGATTTGCCTACGTCACCGATCAAGGAGCCGACCGCGGGCTGCGTGGTGCGTTTGCAACCGGACCTCAAGAAGTGTGAGATCGTCGCCCACGGTTTTCGCAATCCGTACGACATGGACTTCAACCTCGACGGCGAGCTCTTCACCTTCGACTCCGACAACGAACGCTGCGTCAGCCTGCCGTGGTACGAGCACACGCGCTTCTATCACGTGATCGAAGGCCGGCACTACGGCTGGCTCAATCCGCAGCACGCCTCGTTTTGGCGACGCCCGCCATACTTCTGTGATGTCGTCGCCCCGATCGCCACGCTCGGCCGCGGCTCGCCGACCGGTGCCGCCTGCTATCGGCACAACCAGTTCCCGCCGGAATATCACGGCGGCTTTTTTCTGTGCGACTGGACCTTCGGCAAGATCCACTTCGTCAAGCTCGAACGCAAGGGCGCCAGTTACACCGCGACATCGAGCGTCTTTCTCGAAGCGCAAGGCGACAACGGGTTCGCCCCGAGCGCGTGTGCCGTCGAGCCGAAGACCGGCGATCTTTACGTCGCCATCGGCGGCCGCGGCACACGCGGCGCCGTCTATCGCATTCGGCACATCGAGCGGTTCAAAACGCTGAAGAACGAGTTGGGCCCGCTCAAGATGGCGACGCGCTCGCTAGATTGGAATGACGTCACGCGCAAGGAATATGAAGCGAAGCTCCCCTCCACGTCGGCCGCCGATCATCTGCGGGCCTTACAGATTGCCCGCCGGCAAGGATCGTTTCTCACGGAACCCGACGTTGCGAGCCCGTTCGGAACACGCCATTATTTCGACGATCTGTGCGTCCGTCAGGCCTATGCGGATCTCATGGACGACCTCTTTCGCGTCGCGCCGCCTCGCTATGTCGAAGCGCTCAAGATCGTGCTCAAGAACAACGTCCAGTTATCGCAGACCATGAGCTTCGGCCTCGGCATGCTGCCTCACGATCGAACGGTCACGCTCGAACGCGGACTCTTCATGCTCAATCGAAGCAAAGTTGCGGTCCGGCGTCTCGAAGGCGTTCGCCTCATTCAGCTCGGCCTCGGCGATGTCGGCGCGCGAAAATCGCTCGGCACGCTCTGGGAAGGCTATTCGCCGCGCCTCGACATCACCGATACCGCGACTGCGAAAAAGCTGGCGCCGCTGTTCCCCAGCGGCGACGACAACCTCGACCGCGAACTCGCCCGCACCCTCGGCATGCTCGGCCAGGGAGACGCCGACTTGCGCAGGCGTATCCTCGCGAAATGCACGGCCGTCTCCGACCCGATCGACGACATCCACTACCTCGCCTGCTTCACCCGCATCGCCGGCAAACGTGATGACAAGGAAGCCGCTCGCGTCGCCGACACGTTGCTTGGGCTTGATCGAAAAATTGCCGCGCGCAAACTGAATCGCGACTCGAACTGGCCCTTGCGCGTGCGCGAACTCTATGCCGGCCTCGCGGAACAGGACGCGTCGTTGCATCAACGGATGGTCGAGCATCCGGACTTCGGCCGTCCCGATCATGCGCTATTCGCCAACACCGACGGGTTCGCGAAAGAGAAAGCGGCGGCAATATTCTTGCAGCGTTGGCAGCGCGACATGGGCTATGCGCTCACGGGCGACATCGTGCAGCTATTGGAGAAACTGCCGCCAGAGGACGTGCTGCCGATCGTACGTCAACGCTGGGGCGCGATCGGACATGCGGATGCATTCCTGCCGCTACTGGCCAAGATGCCGGTGACAGGTGACCGCGGCAAGTTCATCGCGGGTTTGAACTCGCCGCAAGCGTCGGTGCTCGATGCGTGCGTGTCGGGCCTGACGAAGCTCGGCGTGAATTCGGACGCCGACGAATCGTTCGCGCTGATTCGGGCATTGCAGCGCACGACGGACAAACAATCTGCGCTGCGCAAGACGCTCGCAGTTCGCCTGGAGAAAACCACGGGGCAGACGTTTGGCGTCGACAGCAACCCCTGGATCGTCTGGCTCCAAAAGCAGCATCCCGCGCTTGGGCAACGACTCGCGAATCCCGACGGCGTCGATGTCGGCAAGTGGAGCCGACGTCTCGAAAAGATCGACTGGAGCGCCGGCGATGCGTACGCGGGCAAAGCGGTCTACGTCAAAGCGAACTGCGTGCAATGTCACACCGGCGCGCAAGCGGTTGGCCCGGACCTCGTCGGCATCGCCAAGCGATTCGCACGCGCCGATCTGTTCACCGCGATCTTGCAGCCGTCGAAGGACGTGCCGGCGCGTTATCAACTGACGGTCGTCGAAACGAAGGAAGGCAAGACCTACGCCGGCGTGGTCATCTATGATGCGGTCGATAGTCTGATGTTGCAGAGCGGCGCAGGCACGACCGTACGCCTCGACGGCGCCAGCGTCCTCGGCCGTTATCCCAGCGCCCAATCGCTAATGCCAGCGGGCCTGCTCGATGCACTGAACGATCGCGAGATTGTCGATCTGTACGCGTACCTTCGTGCCTTGTAGGGTGCGTCGTAGACGCGCCCTACGGATTCGGGAAATAGCCATGAAACACTCCATCCTTGTACTCCTGTGTGCATTCATTCCCTTCGGCGCGGCCGGCGAGAAAAAATTGCCGCTCGTCTTCGCGGACGATTTCGAGAAAGGGGCCGACCGCTGGCAGCCCAGCGATCCTGCGGCCTGGAAAATCGTCAAGACTGACAAGGGCCAGCGGTACAATCAGTTCCAGTTGAGCAAGATCAAAACGCCGTTCCGCAGTCCGTTCAATTTTTCGCTCGTCAAAGACTTAATGGTGACTGACTTCATCTTCGAGGCCAAGGCGCTCTCAACCGGCAAGGACGGCGCTCATCGCGACATGTGCGTCTTCTTCGGCTACCAGGATCCCGCCCATTTCTATTACGTCCACATGGCCAAGGCGACCGATGATCGCGCCAACCAGATCTTCATCGTCAACGGCGCCGATCGCGTCAAAATCTCGACCAAGACGACGAAGGGGACCGCCTGGGACGATCAATGGCATCACATCAAGATCGTGCGCAAGGTCGGCGACGGCGCGATCGAAATCTACTGGGACGACATGAAGACTCCGATCATGATCGCGACCGACAAGACATTCACGTGGGGCCAAGTCGGCATCGGCTCCTTCGACGATTCTGGGCACTGGGATGACGTGAAAGTTTACGGCAATCGCTACGAGAAGAAATGAACCACGGGGGACACGGGGACCACGGGGGAATTCCATTGTCGAGTCTCCGTCGTCCCCGTGTCCCCCGTGTTCCCTGTGGTTCAATCGCATGTCAACCTACTTGCAAACCGTCGAGACCGTCTACGAGCAGGCCGCGCGTGCGCCCGAGGCGAATCTGTGCTGTACGCAGTCGCCGGTCTGGCGTTTGCCCGACTTGCACGTGCCGCCCATCATGCTGGCGATGAACTATGGTTGCGGCTCGACAATCAATCCGCGCGATCTGAAACCAGACGACACCGTCCTTTATGTCGGCGTCGGCGGTGGGCTCGAGGCGTTGCAGTTCGCGTACTGCACGCGTCGGCCCGGCAGCGTCATCGCGGTCGATCCCGTCGCCGCCATGCGCGAAAAAGCCGCCGAGAATTTCCGTGAAGCATTGAAGCTCAATCCGTGGCTGAGGCCAGACTTCGTGCGCATCCTCGATGGCAATGCGCTCAAACTGCCGGTCGAATCGAATCGCGTGAGCGTGGCGGCGCAGAATTGTCTGTTCAACGTCTTCATGCGCGACGACCTCGACCGCGCCCTCGCCGAGGTGATTCGCGTGCTGCGGCCCGGCGGATTCTTTGCGACATCCGATCCGATCACGCCGATGTCGTTGCCCGACGCCTTCCGCGCCGACGAAATCGCGCGGGCGCGTTGCCTGTCGGGCTGCCAGACGTTCGACGATTATCTCGCAGCAATAGTCAACGTAGGTTTTGGCCGCGTCGAGGTGCGGGCACGCTTCCCTTATCGGCTCGTAACGCCTGCGGAATATCCGAGTTTGTCCGAGGCGGTGTTGCTGGAGAGCGTCGAGATCGTGGCCTACAAAGTACCGGACAGCTTCGACGGACCTGCGATCTTCACCGGGCGCACGGCGATCTACCGCGGGCCGCACGAGACCCATACGGACGCCTCGGGAACGATCCTACCGCGCGGCATTCCCGTCGCGGTATCGGATGCGGCGGCGGCGCGGCTGGCGGGTGATCCGCGCATGCTCGTCACGGCGGCGACGTTTCACGCGACCGGTGGCGGGTGCTGTTGATCGCTCACCCCGCGGCCTGGCAGAATTCGCGCATGATACGTGCGTATCTCGGCACGGCGATTTTCGCGTCCTCGGCCGCTTCATACTCAAGCACCACGGAGCCGCGATAGTTGACGTTGCGCAGCATCTGGAATTTGCGTTTGAAATCCGATTCCTCCGGCTTCATGCCGGCGCGCGTGATCTCGGTCTTCATCTGCACGACGACCGCGTAGGGCGCCAATCGTTCCAGGTCGGCGTAGGGATCCTTGGTGCGGAAGTTCCCCGTATCGAGATTGACCCCAAACCAGTCGCTCTTGATGGCACGCACCAGAGCGAGCATCTGCTCCGAGGTGCCAGTGATGCCACCGTGATTTTCGAGGGCGGCATAGACGCCAAACTGACCGGCGTGCTCGCACACCTCTTGGATCGCTTCGATGCACTGCCGGCGGGCGCGCTCCTCGGTATCCCCCTTCGCGACGGTGCCGCCGAAGATGCGCATGGTCTTGCCGCCCAGCCTGCTCGTGTGCTCGATCCAGCGTTTGGATTTGTCGATTTCCTCTTTGAGGCGCGTGGCGTTGTTGACGCAATAGTCGCTGCGGATCGCCGTGCCGCTGATGTCGAGACCGAGCCGGGTCGCGCGGCCCTTGAGGTTGGCCAAATAGCGTGCTGACGTCTCGGCGAAGTAATACTCCGTCAGCTCGATGGCGTCGAACGGCATGGTAGCGGCGAGGTCGATGAAGCCGTCGAGCGTCATGGTCGGCGGTTTGCGGCGCAGATCGAGTGCTTGCCGAAAGCTATACGCCGCCAGGCCGAGCTTCATGAGCGGCCGTCCCTGCCGACGGATCGGCTCGATGGCGGCGGCGGGCGCGGCCGCGACCCCCATGGCGCCCGCGGCGGCGAGCGAACCTAGCACGAACTTACGACGGTCGAATGGCGTCATGTCGGTCCTCATTTTTACAAGTTACGGCGGTTTGTACCATGCCGTGTACGGGTCGTCGCGGCACTACCTATTAACCAGAAATTCAGGATTTTCCCTCTTTCACTTGCGGTGGATTTCTGGTTAGATATTATGCCAGAGATCGTTCTATTACAAATGGTCCACGAGATTGTGTAATTCGATAGCCCCGTAGGAGTGTTGCCATGATTCGACGGCCCCTCTACCTCGCGTTCGGCACTTTGGCTCTTCTGGGACTCGCCAGCCAGGCGTCCGCGCAAATCATCGGCGGTTTGCCCCAACTGCAAAAAGCCCAGATCCAGCAAATGAAGCTGCTCGAACAACAACTCAAGCTGCTCAATCAGGACCTCTTCAAGCAACTGCAGCTCGACCCCGAAGCGCTGAAGCAATTGCAACTCGATCCGAATGGCCTGCAACAACTGCAACAGCTTCAGCTCAATCAACGCGTCGGCGCCGGGCAATTGTCGTGGGCGGGGATGCAACTCAAAAAGACGACCGTCGCCGAGCAGCAAAACCTTGGCCTGCCCGAAAATGAAGGCCTGGTCATCGCCGCGGTTGCTCCCAATTCGGCGGGCGACAAAGCCGGCCTCAAGGTCAACGACATTCTCGTCAAGATCAACAAGAAGGCCGTGCCGAATGACCATCCCGGTTTCGCCAAGCTCCTCAAAGACACCGACCCGGCGGCCGAGGCGATGGAGATTACCGTTCTGCGCGACGGCAAGGAAGAAAAAATCAACGCCGGCAAGATGCCACTGACCGTGCAGACCCTCGGCTCAGGCACAATCAACCGCGCCGGCGGCATCCAGATCCGTCCCGGCATCAACATCAACGGCCTCAAATTGTCGATCAATCCCAAGGGCATCGTCCCCGGCGCCGGCCTTCCGAAAGCGAATCCCAACCCATTCCCGAACAATCCGCCGCCTCCGGCGAACCCCAAGCCGGAACCGATTCCGGACAACGTGCAGAACCTCAATCTATCCCTTACGATCAACGGCGCCAAGCTGACCCGCAAGCAGCACAACGCCGACTTCTCCGGTGAATACACCAAGGGCGACCTGAACATCACGATCGCCGGCAAGATCGCGAACGGCGTCGCCAAGGCCACCGAGATCACGATCAATGAAAAGGGCAAGGACGCGAAGAAATACACCTCGATCCACGACGTGCCAGGTCAATATCGTTCGTCCATCCACCAGATCATGCCAACCGCCAACGGCGACGGCTTTAATCTGCCCAAGGCGGCGCCGGACGATCCCAACCAGAAGCGCGAACTGTAAGCGCTCACAGCCGCGCAAGTAAAGAGCCGTGCAACGATTGCACGGCTCTTTTCATTTCTTCCTCCCCTCTCCCCCGGTACTCCGGGGGAGAGGGGTTGGGGGTGAGGGGGACGAAGCGCCAGGAATCTAACTCTCAATTCATTCGACTGTGGTATGTTGTTGTTACACGTGCAGCCCCCTCACTCCCGGCCCCTCTCCCCGGAGTACCGGGGGAGAGGGGAGAAATCCCGTCAATAGTACTCATACCCCACATAGAACGTGATGCGCCCATCCGCGAGCCGTCGAATGTTCGTGATGTGCACCGGCAACCCGCCGCCAAGTTGCGCCCGGCTGGACGGCAACGTGAATGGCGTGAAGGCGTTGTTTGACGCGCTCGGGAACGGCACCGAGTTCAGGAACGTGCGCGGCCCCGCCGGCCCTTCGACGCCGTGCGACTCCTCAAGTATCGGCCGATTCGCGACCACGCGCCAGATCAAAAGCCCCTCGGCGGGAAGGCTGGCGTCGAAGCCTTTCCGTCGGCGATTCTCCAGCAGGAAATATTCGCTGCCGTCGGGCCGGGCGAGCACCTTGTAGCATTCCTTCGGTGAATCTTCGATCGGGGCCAGGATCAGCTTCTGCTTGATGGTCGGATCGATGACGGCCGGCGTGACCCAGCCGAGCTGCTCCTTGGACCACGCGGAGAAATGCTGCGGCTTGCCCAGGCCCACTTGATTCGCCATGGCGCACCAGACGCCGACGCCCTCGGAGCCGGGATTCTCCGGCCGGGCGTAAAGATCGGGCAGGCCGAGCATGTGACCAAACTCGTGGCAGATGACGCTGATGTCGCACATCTTGGCGCCGCCTTCTTGCACGATGAAATAGTTCCAGGTCTTGCCGCCGTGCGTGAAGCGCGCTTTGTGCGGCCAGTAGATGCCGCCGCGGTTGGTTTGCACCCGATCGCCGGCGTAGAGAAAGAAGATGCCGTCGAAGCCGGTCAAGCAATCCTTGCCGTCGCGCGCGTAGAGCTTGTCAAGGGCCTCGCCCAAGAGCGCAGTCTTGCCGGCGCCGGTGTTGGCGCCGGCGTATTCGGCGCGCTTCTTGCCGACGGCGACGAAATCGAAGCACTTGCCTTCGATTTGCAGTGTGCCGAACGATTGCTCCTGATAGTAATCCTTCATGCTGCCGTAAACTTTTTGGCCGGTGACGCTGGTCGTGTTGTATTTCTTGCTGGTGAAAAGCGAATCCTCCCAGTTCTTGGCGGTGACCTTGTCGTTGTGCTTGACATCAGAGTATTCGACGCAGACGATGGCGAGCCTGTAGACATCCTTCTTCCAGGTGGAGAGGTTGCGCGTGTCCCAGCCGACTGCGGGATCGCCGCCCGCTTTTTTGCCTTTGCCGAATCCGCCGGGCTGCTCGGCGCTCAGCGTGACCTTCACGTTCTTGTTCTTTGGGTCGCCTTGGACGACGAGTGCGAGCGTGTCGCCCGGCTTGTGATCGGCCAGCACGTCCGTGAGGCGCACAGACGGCGTCAACGTGCGGCCATCGATCTTGAGAATGACGTCGCCCGCCTTGAGGCCGGCCTTGCCCGCGGGCGAGTTGGTGGCGACCGACTTCAGTGTCGCGCCGTCGCCGTCCTCGACGGTGACGCCCATGACGGCACGTTGTTGGCCAGGCTGCATGGCGCGGCTCGTCGCACTCAGGTTCGCGGTGACAGCCAGCGACTCCTTGCCGCGCACGATGGTGATTGTCACTAATTCGCCGGCGGAATGAATCTGCAGGAGGCTGCGGAAGACCTCGGCATTCTTGACCTCCTTACCGTCCACCTTGACGATGACATCGCTCTTTTGCAGACCCGCCTTCGCCGCGGGGGAGCCGGGTTCGACATCGGCAACCACCAGACCGCCAGACTCGGTGCTAACGGCGACGCCAAGATAGCCGGGCGAGCTTGTTTGCGTGGCCGCGCTTGCCTTGATCTTGGTGGTGATGGCGTTTCCGACGGTCTTGAATTCGGACAGATCGGGGCCGCCTGTCTGCGCCCACGCCGGCACGAATGCCAGCGCAAGGCAGGTCATGAGCGCGAAAGCGGACACGAGCTTCCTATGAGCCATAATTCGATCTCCTCGAGAATAAGATTGAGATGCGTGGTGCATTTCTTCGTTTAGCGTTCGCAACGCACCGCCGAGACGCATTGCGACCTGTCTGTTGCCTGCGAACGCTAAACGTAAGACGAGTCACTTCGTCGGCCCGCTGCCTACATGCTTTTCCAGCCATGCGAAAAATTCCCTATGCCAGAGCCGGGCGTTCTGCGGCTTCAGGATCCAGTGGTTCTCGTCCGGGAAGTAGACGAACCGCGTCGGGACTCCCTTGATCCGCAGCGTGTTGTAATACTCCATGCCTTGCGTGATCGGCACGCGGTAGTCCTTCTCGCCGTGCATGACCAGCGTCGGCGTCTTGAAGTTCTTCGCGAAGCGCTGCGGATTATGCTTGTCTACCTTCGCCTGATCGCCCCACGGGAAGGCGCCGAGCGGACGTTCTCGTCCGCGTACGAAATCCGAGGCCATCATGCTGTCCCAGTTGTAGACGCCGGCGTGGCAGATCATCGCCTTGTAGCGATCGGTGTGGCCGTTGAGCCAGGCCATCATGTAGCCGCCGTAGCTGGCCCCCGCGGCGGTGGTGCGCTTCTTGTCGATGTACGGCTTCGCTTCCATGTAATCGGTCGCCTTCATGACGTCGATGAACGGCCTGGTCGCCATGTCGCCGGTGATCGAGTCGGTGAACTTCTGCCCGAAGCCGGACGAGCCGTGAAAGTTCGGGATCGCGACGACGTAGCCCTTCGCGGCGAAGAGATGGGGGTTCCAGCGATAGTGGAAGTCGGTCGTGATCGCGTTGTGCGGGCCGCCGTGGATGAACATCAGCAGCGGCCATTTCTTCTTGGCGTCGAAGTTGGGCGGATAGACGATCCACATTTGTACGTCTTCGTCGTCGGCGCCTTTGTAGGTGACGTTCTTGACTTCGCCGAGGTCCCATTCCTCTACCAGCTTCCGATTTGGATCGAAGTAGTAATCTCGATCTCGATCCTTCATCATGCAAAGTCGATTAGGATAGCCAAACGTTGTTTGTAGGAATGCAGTGACACCGCGGAAAATCTTGAGGTCCTCGTCGAATCGGAGCCTCAAATATGCAAGTGAGTGCTGGGAATGATCCTGGTTCCCAAATTCAAGGATTATCGCGTCGTTGCTGGCAGCCAATTTCTGGCATCCCCGGTCCTCGATCTCAAACATGAATTTCGGATCGTTGGCGAGCCAATGTGGGTTATGGCAGGATCGATCGAGCTTGGCCGTAACCTCGTTGACAATCTTGTTGATCTTGCGGTCATAAACCATGAGGCGAGAACGGTCGGCATAGAAGAATCTAGTCGTCTGTCTTGAAAACGCGATCATCGTCCCAGTCGGCGAATACACCGGCGCGAAATCGGCGGCGGGATTGTCGCTCGTGATGTTCTTCGGCTCAGCGTCCCCGGGCTTGCGCCCGGGGCTGGTAGAGTTCTCGATCGACATCACGTAGAGGTCGCTGTTGAAGTCCATGCCGAGCTCCTTCGCGGACTCGGACGTGAAGCAGATTTCCTTGCCGTCGGGCGAGATGTCGTAATCGCTCGCGGAGCCGCCGCTCGCGGGCAGCGTGCGTTTCGTGTGCGCGAACAGATTGCGGTGGCTGCCCTTCTCGGCGTCGACCGCGAACACGACGGGCCGTTTGCCGTCGGCGATCCAGTGGTCCCAGACGCGATAGAGGGCGTCGTCTATGACGTAGGCCTGCACCTTGTCGTCCTTGCGGGCTTGCTCCTTCTTGCGAAAGCCGGCGTCGTCGGGCGTGTCGGGCCAGGTCCAGACGACGCAGTAGATCGTCTTGGAATCGGCGCCCCATTTCAGCCCGCTCGGCGTCATCGGCAACTTCGAGAGCTGCCGCGCCTCGCCGCCGTCGGGCGCGATGACGTAGATCTGCGTCGAATCGCCGCGCTTCGACGTGAAAGCGATCGTCTTGCCGTCGGGCGACCAGATGGGGTTGGACGAACTCGCCTTGTTCGTGGTGAGCTGCTTCTGCGTTTTGCCGTCGGTGGAGCAGAGCCAGATTTGCGTGTTGGAGGAGTTGTCGTCCATGTTGTGCGTTGTGACATCGACGGCGACCCATGCCCCATCCGGCGCGATCGACGGTTTGCCGAGGCGTTTGACCTTCCAGAGATCTTCGAGCGTGATGGGGCGTTTGGCCGCTTGCGGCGTAGCAGTGCTGGTGAAGGCGAGGAGAAGACAGACGGCGAGGATGCGATTTAGGATCATGCGAGCCTCGTGATTAGTGGCGGTAGTTCTAGACATGATACTAACCCTGAGGGCAAGTTTTGAAGTTGCGCATTTGTATTCGCACCGAAGGTGCAGCAACAAATCAGCCCAGGGCAGAGCGAAGCGCCGCCCTGGGTTACGGACCAAACGACGGCCAAGCCCTGAAAGGGCGAAACAGGTGGGAGGCCGACTTGTTTCGCCCTTTCAGGGCTTACTTTTCGTGTGATCGCCTACCCAGGGCGGCGCTGCGCTCTGCCCTGGGCTGATTTGTTTGCGCACCTTCGGTGCTCCGAGAATGCGCAACTTCAAAAAGCGCAAACGAGGGGATAGCAGTATTCCGGCTCTGCGCCGATCTTGTGGAAACCGACCTTGATAGTGTATCTTTGCACCGTTGTTTTGGGGAAGGAGCCTTTCGCACACATTCACGGATGGATGGCGCATCATGGCAGGACAATCGTTGGAATTCTGGACGCGCTTGTTGCACTTGCCGAACTTTGTTGTGGTTCACAGCCAGGAGGAATTGCAGCCTCCGCGTTACTGTTTTACGATTGCCGCGGAACATCGAATCGGCGTTTGTCCGCGATGCAATAAAGCCAGCACGGAAGTGCATCAGACGCGGACACGCGAGCGGATCGTCGATTTACCGATCAGCGGCTATGCGGTCGAGTTGAAGGTGTGTGCTTGCCAATTCCTGTGCGATCGCTGCGAGGTCGCCTTCACACCGGACGTGCCGTTCTTGGCCGAAGGAGCGCACGCCACGGACCGGTTCTTGGAGCGAGCGGCCCAGTTGATCCGCAGCAGCGATGTGGCCAATGTGGCGAAGTTTTTCGGGCTGCCCGAACAAACGCTGGCGCGCTGGTATTACGATTACGTCGAACGTCGCCGCGCCGCGAGCAGCGAACCGCTGAAGCCCATCACCCGGATTGGCATCGACGAGTTGTCGTTGAAAAAAAACATCGGCAGTTCGTCGCCGTGATTATCGATCACGATAACCATCGGGTGCTGGAAGTGTTAGAAAACCGCGAAAAAACCACGGTGCTGGCCTACTTGAAGCAAGCGAAGCAAGAGGGTTTGTTGGCCCAAGTGACCGAGGTAACCACCGACATGTGGGACGCCTACGTGACGGCGGCGCGCGAGGCATTTGGCGAGCAGGTGATCGTGACGATCGACCGTTTTCACGTGATGAAGAACTTCCAGGAGTGTCTGACCGGCGCCCGCCGCGAATTGCAAAGGAAGCTGTCGGAAGCGGACCGTGAGGAACTGAAAGGGAGTCGTTGGTTGTGGGTGACCAACTGGGAAAATCTGTCGGCCGAGCAACAACAAGAACTGGCGGCGTTGAAGCAACGTTTTCCCGAGTTGGGGAAGTTGGCGGACCAACGCGAAGCACTGCGTGCCCTGTTCAACGACACGACGATCGGGAATCCAGCGGCAGGTCGTGAACGCCTGCAAGCTTGGATGGAGCAAGCGCGAACCTTGGGATTGGTCGCCCTGAACAAGTTCTTCAAGACGTTGACCAATTGGATGGACAAGATCGCGAATTATTTTCACAGCCGCAGCAGCAATGGCCGCACCGAAGGATTCAATCATGGCTTGCGCTCGATCTTGTGGCGAGCGTTTGGCATGACCAACTTCCAGAACTTCCGCTTGCGCGTTCTGCATTGCTTTGGCTTTGCTTCGAAATAATCCACAAGATTGGCGCAGAGCCAGTATTCCTTGCAGAGACTCGCGTGCTCTGCAAGCGACCTGTTATCCCCTCAGGGTTAGTGAATAGATTGGTCACGACCGCCATAGCCCGATGTCGAACGTCGTCGCCACCGTGCGATAGATCCACCATGCGCACGAGCGATACTCGCAGTGGATCTTCACTTGAGCGCCGGCGTTGATGGCGACGCTGTCGTCGGCCTGCTCGAAGTCGATGCCGACGAGATACACCTGGCTCTGCGGCACAAGCTGATTTTGGCTCGACGTCGGCTTCACCGCCAGCGGGCCGCCGGCCTTGCTGGAGAGCTGCTCGGGGATGTACTTCGCGTCTTGCTTGGGCAATTCGCCGATGCGGCCACGCCAGGTTTGTAGATCGTTCCCTTGCACGCGGATCGTCGCCAGCAGCGGGTTCTGGGCGGTCGCCTTGCGGTAATTTTGCAGCAAGAGCTCGTAATCGGTCGGCTCGATCGGCACCAATACGCGCAGCTTCGTCTTGTCGCCAATCGAGCAGAACACCGTGTTTTGTTCGCGGTCCCAGCGTTTGCCGATCTCGTCGATCTGCGGCAAGCCGATGACGACGCCGTCGCGCGGGGCCCGCAGCGTGAGCTTCTGGAACTGGGCCATGACGAAGTCGTAATGGTCCTTGGCGGTGCGCCGCTCCGATTCGGCCTTGGCGCGTTGCTCCTGCACGTACGTCTTTTCGCGCGGATCGATTTCCTTGTTGACTTGCTCGTCGCAATACTTGACGAGGTTGGCCTTGATGTCCATCTGCGCCAGGGCCTGATCGCGCTGGTTCTCGAGTTCAAGGCTGACGAACTCGGCGAGTACCTTGCCCTTCTTGACGGACTGCCCCTCCTTGACATGGATCGCCTTGAGGATCGAAGGCACCTCGATCGACACGTTGGCGCGCTCGGCCGGCTGCACCTCGACAAAGCCATACTGGCGAATGCGCGTCACCGGCAACGGCACGAAAAAGACCACGCCCAACACGACGGCGACGACACTGGCGCTGATGGCGGCTCGAATCGGTTTCATGTCGGGCAACCTCCCTCGTTGACGTACGTTCTTGATAAGGCGATACATCGGCCAACCGATCATCGACGCCAGGGCGCCGACCGCCAGCAACTCGCTGACGACTTCGAGCTTGTACGGCTTCAGGAAGCTGGCCATGAACTTCAGGATGACGAAAGTGATGACCCAGCGATAAATGTAGCTGACGACGGCGAAGAGGACGAAGAGGATCCTGCGGCCTCGCTCCATGTACTGTTCCGGCGGGACCTCGATGCCGAGACACCAGTCCATGGCCAGGTTTTGCAGGTACTTGTTGGCGCGGTCGCGCAGGTTGGGGATTTCCAGCCAGTCCGCGAGAATGTAGTAGCCGTCGTAGCGCATCAATGGATTGCCGTTGAACATCACGGTGCTGACGGAGCAGAGCACCATGAGATTCAGGCACAGGTTATTGAGGAACGGCTGGCTAGACGTGTTCCACCAGATGAATGTCGCCGCGGCGGCGATCATCAGCTCGACGTAGATGCCCGCGAAGCTGATGATGATGCGATGCCATTTGCTGGGCAAACGCCAGGCATCGGAGACGTTACAGTACATCGCCGGCGAAAAGCACAGGAGCAGGAAGCCCATCTCGTGCACTTCGCCGTCGAACGCCTTGCACGACAGGCCGTGCCCGAACTCGTGAATTACCTTGACGACGCCCAGCGCCGCCCACATGTAGATCATGTTCTTGAAGCTGAAATAGCTCTCGAACGTCGGCAGCCGGCTGTAGAAGGTCGTGAAGTGCGTGAGCACCAACAACCCCGCCGTGATCATGAAGCAAACGCTGCCGATCAGGAAGAGCTTGGTGAACATCCACCACAGATACGGCAGCATCTTCGTGAGCAGCTTTTCGGGATCGAATACGGGAACCTTGATATAGAGAATATTCGTAAGCGTCTGCAGCCACTCCATGCGCACGCGCTTGGTGCGGTTGTCGTAGAGGAGCTTACCCGCTTGCGGCGATTCGTTCTGCACGAGGCCCATCGAGAGAAGCTGTTTGCCGAACTGCTCCAGGTCCTCGAGAGGCAAACGTTCGGGACGGAAGCGGCCCTCGAACGCCTTCTGGGCTTCGTCGAGCGTGTGCCCGCCGTCCATCTTGAGAAGCAAAAAATGTTCCTGCTCCTTGAAGCGATAATAGCGCAGGCCGACGGGATCCTTGACGACATAGTAGGTGCGTCCTTCGTAGCGCTGCGGCACGATCGTCAGATCGGAGCGCCTGCGCAGACGCACCATCTTGCGGCGTTCGAGATCACTGGCAGGCGCGGCGGGGTTCATGTACTCTTCCCATGCCGTTTGCGGCTTGAACGTCAATCAATCACAATCGTCACTGGGCGGCCCGCTTCAAAGCGGCCGTCGGCGTTCAGGATCTCGAAACCGACGCGGCCGTTCCGTGTCGCGTCCAGGTTCTGATTGAACAAGGTCATGCGCACGTCCTTGAGCTGATTACCGGCGACCTCCGTCGCGGTGGGGATCGACCACTGGTAAACCTTCGTGCCGCTCGCCGACACCGCGAACGAGTTCTTGCCCGCGTCGGGCGAGAAGGCGGCACACGTGACGGGAAGACGCTCACGTGTCGCGAACTGACGCACCTCGAAGCCGCGCGTCGCGCCGTCCGGCGTGCGCCACAGCTGCAGGCGGCCTTCCGGCGCGCCGGCAGTAAGGATTAGCGAGCTGTCCGGCGAGAACAGCGCCAGCGTGTCGAACGGCGTCGCGTTGGCAGCCGTGCTCAGCGTGTGCGTAAAGCTATGCGTCTCGACGGAGTAGAGCTTGAGCGTGCGCCCCTGGTCGAAGAGCATCCACTTGCCGTCTCTATCAACGCCGAGTTGCGGCACATTGCCGACGCGATCGCGAATCACCTTCTTGTCGAGGGCGGCGCCTTTCTCCTTCAAAATCCACACGCGCAACGTCTTGTCGCGGCCGGCGGAGATCAAGCGGCATTGCGGCGTGAAGTGCAGCGACGTGACCGCGTCGTCATGACAGTGCTCGACGCCGTTGGTCGGCACGAAGGCGTAATGCTCTAGCGCGTAGACGATCTCGTCGACATCCTCGGCCTTCTCTTTTTTCTTCATCATCCAGGTTGACCACATTTTGATCGAACCGTCGGAGGCGCCGCTCGCGAAGAACCGACCGTCCGGGCTGAACGCCAGGCTCGTGATCGCGGCTTCGGGCCCATGGGCCTCCTTCTTGAATTCGATCGGCGCGGCGGCGTCCTTGGCAAGATCCCACAGATAGATGCTGCCGTTGGCGCAACCGACCAGGCACAGGTTCTTCGCGCAGGCCACCGGCGTGCAGGCGACCACGCGCACGGCGTCGTCGTGTTCCAGCTTGCGCAGCGGCGCGATCTGATCCTGGCTCCACACGCACACCGAACGATCCTCGCTGCCAGAGACGATCTTCATGTCCTTGGCGACGGCCACGCTGGTCACGTCGAGCGCGTGTCCCGGATATTCGTGCAGCGGCTTGTCGAGCACGGTCGGCTCGATCGTGGCGGTGATCCCGTGTTTTTGCTTTTCCTTCAAATGGACGAAGTACTGCTCCTCGACCAGCGCCTCCGCTTGCAGCCGGGAGAGGTTCTGCACGACGACCACGGTGTCGCCTTGCTTCACGACCGATCCCCGCTGGCGCACGACTGTCTTGATCGTGGACTGCTTGTAGGGCAGGGTCGGCCGGATCTCGTAAGCGCGCAGGCGGATATCGGCCTGGTCCTTCTTGATCTCGGCGAGCTTGATGGCCTGCTCTTTGGAGATGGCTTCGTTGATGAGTTTGCGATAGGTCAATACGGCCATGCCGTGTTCCTCGCGTTGGATGGACTTTGTCGCGAAAAGGTTGTCCGCAGTAATCTTCCGCAACCGTCCTTCGGCCTCGCCGGCCAGGGCAGCGTCATGGTCGGCGTGTGCGGCCCTGATCTTGGCGATTTCTTCCAGAACGCCACCTAGCGCCTCGCCGGGCTCGATCATCGCCAGCATTTGTCCCTGCGCGATCGTCTCGCCTTCATAGACGCGGCGATAGAACATGACGAATCTCTCGCGGCCGGCAAAGACGTTGGCAAAGTAGTAAGGCTCCGCGAGAAACGCCGCCGAGCCGGCCGCCAGCACCGCGCTCTCTTCGACCTGATCGCCGAGGAAGAGGACCCTTCCGTTGACCTGGCTGGCGACTTCTTCCTGCTCGACGGGATTCATGACGCCGTAGAGAATGATGGGATCGGCAATACGGCGCGGCGACGCCGGGATCTCGACCTTCGGGTCCGGTTTGTAGAGATCGCCGCCAAGCTTGGCGAGCTCGGTCGTCTTGCCTTGGGTATCGCCTATCGGCGGCGGCGGCGGATAGACGTTGAAGTCGAGCATTTCGAATTGCCACATGGCGCCCGCGAACAACGCGGCGCCCAGGAGGATTACGATGATGAATTGCTTCATGTCCGGGGCTCCTGTGCAAAATGAAGGATGAAGGCGGAAGGATGAAGGATGAAGGATGAACCAATGGTATTTTCATCCTTCATCCTTCCGCCTTCATCCTTCTCCCAAATTACCTCCAACCGAAGGGGAAAATCACCTTCTCGTATACGAACTCCCACACTCCGTAGAAGAGCGAATATCCCATGGGACGATTGCCGCAGCGGATGCGCGTATGCACTTCGCCGCCGCTTAGCAGAAGCGACGGCGTGATCTGCGCCGCCGCGGGGATGTCGTCGCCGTTGATGCGGCCCCAGGCGAGAACGACCGGCTCGGGCTCGTTGTTGTCGTCCTTTTGTGCGTTGGCTTGCCGGGCGATTTTATCCTTTGCCAGCCGGGCCTGGAACGATTGCGTCGCGTCGGCGGTCGAGAGCACATCCACGCGCAGCTCCTTCGCATCCGTTCGGTCATACGCGCGGATCACCTGGCCGTAGTGCTTGTGCGGGATCTTCAGCACGATTTCCCATTCCGACAGCTTCGCCTGGTTCGGGTCGATAAAGCCGATGTGGATCAACGCATCGCTCGGCTTGACGATGCGGCCCAGCAGTTCGCGAAGCTCGGCAGTGAGGATGATGCCCGCACGCGGCGCGGTGATCGTGAAATACCCGGGCTTGGCAAGATTGGCGTTGGTGCGCTGCTGCAATCGGCGCAGGACCTCGATCTTGTTTCGCAGCGTCGTCTTCGCTTCCTGGATGGCAACGACGTCGGTCCCCTTGTCGCTCCCTTCGCCTGGTTTTTGCACGGGCAAGTTGACCTTGTTTTCGAGGATCGAGATTTCGGTCTGCAATTCGCTGACCTGCTTGGCGAGGTCGGAATCGGAAAGGGTGAACAAGATCTGCCCCTTGGACACACGGCTGCCCGACTTCAGGCCGGGGGCGATTTCCTCGACCTTGCCCGGCAGCGTCGGGTAGATCCACACCCGTTCCTTCGGCAGCAGCTGGCCGTTCGCCTCCATCTTGAGCGGGAAGGGAACGAAGATCATGGCGAGGATCAGTATCGTCAGCCCACCCAGGACGCCGGACGTGATCGCTTTCGATTTGCCTCCCAATCCGTCTTGCAAATACGCCAGCGGCAGCCAGAGGAAGCGCATCGGGATGCGGCGATATTCCTGGGCGTTGTAAAGCGCCGAGCAAGCGTGCCGGCCGACCACGTCGAGCCGGGCGATGAGCTGCTCCGGCTGCAAGTTGGTCTCGAAACACTCCATCATCAGCGCCGAGCGAGCTTTGCGCTGGCGCTCCTTCTCGCGTTCATCCGGCAAAGGCATGATGACGAGGACCTTACTGTTGCTCTCGCCGAGATAAAGATCAAGGGCTTCCAGCACTTTGGGCGGCAGAGCATCATCCTTGGTCCCCACGTAGACCAGCTTCTCGCCCCAGTCAATGACGGCGTCGAACAACTTGCGCATCAGCACGACGAGATTGGAACGCTTCTCGACCACGTCGGCGCCGCTGATGGCCGTCACCTCGCACTTGTCGCCGGGGCGCGTGGCGACGCTGATGCGATCGACGTCGATCAGCCGCCGGCCTTCGTTCGCCACCAAGTAGGCGACCTCGGTCATGTGCATGCTGCCGTGAATTTGCCGTGCGAAGTTCTCGAGCTTGACCCACAATTCCTGCTGGCCCAGCATTTGCCGCAGCTGATGGTTGCGATTGAAGAGTGAAATAAACGCTGCCATGCGGACAAGGAAATGGTGGACGTTCTGCAGGGCGTTGGCGTCGTGGCTTGGATCTAGCCAGATCTCGACCAGACCGACGATAACTTTTTCTTGCAGGATCGGCGCGAGCAGGATGGTGTGATCGGTCGGATTGCCGGCGACCTGGTCGGCCCCCTCGAGGTTGTGGCTGAAGTGGGGCCGAATGACGCCCCCCTTTGTCTTCGCTTGCAAGATGGCCTGGCGCAACAGCTCATCGTGCATCGGCTTGCTGTCGGGCGTGCGGTCGAGGCCAAGCTCGCGCAAGTTGATCTGACATTGCAACTGGAGATTTCCTTGCGGCGTACGGACCCAGATGGCGGCGGCGAAGGCCTGCGTCGCCAGATAGACACGCTGCAGGAATTCGCTGAAATATTGGGCCGGCGAAATGTCCGACTCCGAGATCTGCGCGATGTCCTCGGTCAGCTGGCTGATCTGTCGGCGCGCCTGCTCGGCGTGCTGCGATTCGTCGGAGCTGGCAGTTGCTGTTCGTCCTGGGCTGGGTTCGTTGCTCATCGGTTACCTCGAAACCTGCCGCTTGCGGCGTAGCACGCATGCCAGGCGGTAAGCGGCAGGAAGATGGCACTCTAACTTGCGTGATCGTACAACAATCGTCAAAGAATTCCTACCACAGAAGCGGACGCCTTCATGAGAAAAGCACAGGCAATCGAGCGCGAATTCGGCGTGCCCATCCCCGGGAAAATCCTGGACCCGAGCCTGTGGGCGAAAACGGCCCTCAAGAAGCTGCCTGCGGAAGGGCCGCTCGATGTTGCCACGCTGTTTGGGCGAAAGGCGCCGCTGATCGTCGATCTCGGCTGCGGCAACGGCCGTTTCTTGCTTGCTTCGTCGCTCACAAGGCCCGATTGTGACCATATTGGCATCGATATTTTGCCGATGGTGCTTCGTTACGCGACTCGACGAGGCAACCAGCGAGGTCTAGGCAATTTGCGGTTCGCCGCCGTCGATGCCGAGCGCTTTGTCGGCGTGTATCTAGCGCCTGAAAGCGTGCGTGAGATTCACAGCTACCATCCGCAGCCGTTTCACGATCCAAGTGTAGTACACAAACGGTTGCTGACGCCGACTTTTCTCGCGCAAGTGCAGAAGGTCCTCGAAGTGGGCGGATTGTTTTTCGTCCAGACCGACAATGCGCCGTACTGGGACTACTTCCGCTCAATCGTGACGCCGTTCTTCGATTTTCAGGTGCGCAACGAGCCGTGGCCCGACGCGCCGAAGGGACGAACACGGCGCGAAATCTTGGCGCTGGCGCGGCGCTACCCGATTTATCGCGGCTGGGGCGTCGTGAGAAAGGAGATGACGCACGAGGCGGCGCTGGAAATCGCGCAATCGCTGCCGACGCCAAACTTCGACGCGGGGCCGCGGCATGGGGAACTCGATCGCATGGAGCGCGAGGCGTGACAGCCTCTAGAATTGTCTCAAGCCGGCTGTCGTGGGACTGGCCGCGTCTGTTCAAGCCTCCACACGCTGAGGCCCAGGGCGAACCAACCGAGGAGCCCGACGACGAGAAACGCGACGCCGACCTCGGTACTCGACATCCGCGGCGGCGTGAATTCAGGCGCCGCCGGCTGCGGATCGGGCTGTGGAATCCTGTGGCCAATGTGCGGATCTGGCGGGTCGCTCCAATCCTCGTACTTCAACTTGCGTTCCTTGGGCGCCTGCACTGGCGGTTGGTCCAGAATCGCTTTGATCTTGTCCTTCTCCTTGACGGGATTAAACCTCAAGGCGATCTCGTGGTTCCCCGGCCAATCGGTCCACACGTATGGCAAAGCAGCCCCAGCCACGAGCTTGCGGGCGTCGCCGTCCCATTCCTGAGCCAGCAGGGCGATGCGCGCGAAAAGGTTGGTCTCGTCCCAGTCGATGCCCTCGAACATCGGCCCCGCGCGGCGCAGTTTGCCATAGAGCACTGCGATCTTCGGCGCGTCGGCGCTCTCCTCTTTCTCGCCGAGCGCCCACAGCGTCCAGCGTTCCTGCTTGCGTTCGCCGTCCGTCAGCGACACGAGTTCGATGTTCTCGCCGTCCGCCTTGTAAAACTTGTGGCGAACCTCATTGATACGAAGGATTACATTTTCCGCGCGCGCCCGTGCCGATTCGTTGGCAGCTTTGTCCTTGGATTCCAGCAGCACCACCACGCAGAGCCCATGCATGACCTTCTCGAAGAGGGTCTCCCGCAAAGGCGATTTCAAGAGCTCCGGAATCGATCGGCCTGGTTCAAGGATGCTGATCGGCGTCTTCTTCTCCGGCGCGACGATCCAATACAGCGGCTCCGTCAGATTCGGCGCCAACTTGAGCTGCGGAAACTCCTGCGTGAATTCCTTGCTGTCCGCGGCAAACACGCGGAGCGTGACGTTGGTGTGCTCAATTTCTTTGCGCCGATGCGCTTCTTGCAACTTGAAATTCGCAGCCAAAGGATCCTTGGCGACCATGAGAATGCGATAGGGACTCGATTCGACATCGACGAAGCCGATGTCGCGCACCGAGTATTTGTCCGATCCCGAGACGCAGGCGACGCTTAGGAATGTCAAAATCACGAGTGCTAGAGCGGTTTTTCGCATGAGGAGCCTTTGGCGGATACGATTCCGAAAATCCTATTGTAGCCGCATTCACGCAAAAGCGGGCGAATTTCAGGTGTGTACATGCAATGGCTGCTGGATGCGCGCAAGTCGATAGGGTCGGCGGCGTTCCTTGGGCTGACGACGCACGGGGGTCCTACGGCAATGAGTGGATTTTCAAGATTACGTTGACAGCGAATTCTTCGTTGCCTCATTGGAGAATATGGCCATGTTGCGAAGTGTTTATTTCTACGCAGTCATTGTTTGCGAAGCGCTCGCGCTGGCGAACCTCGTCTGGGCGCGGCCGTAATGATCTGCCAATGTGGCACGACGCTCCGCGTCGTGAATCTGCGACGCGGAGCGTCGCACCACATTGCGGCTCAGCCGCGTCAACGCCAATTCATTACCCCTTCGGGAAAATCCCCATCACGTTGTAGCCGCAATCGACGTAGAGAACGTGCCCCGTGATGGCGGAAGCAAGTGGACTGCACAAGAACGCGGTCGTGTTGGCGACCTCTTCCGGCCGGATGCCGCGCGGCAACGGCGAACAGGAGGCAGCGTGGTTGATCATCTCGTCCATGTCGCCGATGGCCGAGGCGGCGCGCGACGCATACGGCCCGGCGGAGATGATGTTGACGCGGATGTTCTTCGGGCCGAGGTTGCTGGCGAGCTGTTTGGCGTCGATCTGCAAGGCCGCCTTGGCCGTGGACATGCCGCCGCCGTAGTGCGGGACGACGCGATCGCCGCCTAGGTAGCTGAGCGCGATCGCCGAGGCGCCGTCGGGACGATTCTCCATGTATGGCTGCATCGCCTTGAGCATCGCGGTCAAGGAGAACGAGCTGATGCTGAGCGCGGTCAGGTACGCCTTGCGGCTCGTGTCGATCGCCTTATTCTTGATCTCCGGGCTGAAGGCGATGCTGTGCACGAGGATGTCAAGGCTGCCGAAGTCCTTGCCGATGGCGGCCGCGAGCCCCTGGATGCTGTAGTCGCCGTGTTTCGAGAAGCGTTTGTCCTCGCGTTTCTTTTCATCGACGTCGGCCATGCTGTCGTGTTCGACATCGCAGGGGATGACGCGTTCAACTTTCAACTCGCCGGCGCCGAAGGGCAACTCGCGCGATTCGCGATCGAGATCGCGTTCGAGAATATTGCCAACGACGTTGACGAGCCGTGGATGCGTCGCGAACACGAGGCGCGCCCCGGCCGCCGCGAGCGCTTTGGAGATATGCCAGGCGAACCCGCGATCATCTCCCACGCCGGCGACAAGGGCGAGCTTGCCTTTCAGGTCGATCGGTATCATGTGGATCCTCGCAATTTCCCTCGTTTTCCGTCAAGCGCTCGCAGTGAAGCACCAGATTTCTGGCGATTCACTGCGAGCGATAAACGGGATGCAGCAACAATGGTCTTACAAAAACCGGAAAAATCGGGCAAGAGATGCAGCGCGATTCTTGCGTTTTGGGCCAGCGCTGATTAAGGTGAATACAGGAACTTCACCCGGCCTGGTGCAAAATATGAAGCCCATCGCGATACTTGCTTGTCTCCTTGTCACGACGACTTTCGCACACGCCGGCGCGACCTTGCAAAAAGCGCGCGTTCTCCTGCAAGAAGGGGACTACGTCGAAGCCCGCGAAATGTATGAGGAACTCGTCAAGGACGCCCAGACGCGCCGCCCCGCAACGCTCGGTCTGAGTCAAACGCTGGAAAGCACCGGAGAGTACGACAAAGCCCAGGCGGTCGTCGAGGCCTTCCTCAAAGACAACGCCAAGGACGCCGACTTCCTCGCCCGGCTCGCGGAGCTGCACTACACGCGCGGCCGGCTCGATGAAGCGGAAAAAACCGCCCTCACAGCCCTCGCGCAGAACGACGAGCAATTCCTCGCCCACTGGGTGCTCGGCCAGAACTATCGTGATCGCGGGCTTGAAGAGAAGGCCGACGAACAATTCCTCTGGTTCGTCCGCATCTCCAACAAGAAAAACATCGACGATCCCGAGTCATTGCGTCTCGTCGGCCTCGCCGGGCTGGAGCGGGCCAGACTGCGGCATCTTACGGATCAGTTTCAGACCATCATCAACGACTACTTTGGCGTCGCCGAGAAAAAGGACAAACTCTACTGGCAAGCCACTTACGAAGCCGGCCGCGTCTTCATGGAGAAGCACAACAAGCCCGCCGCGTTTCGCGCCTTCGAGCGCGTGCTGACGATCAACCCGCGCGCGGCCGCAGTGCTCGTCGCCAAGGGGCAGATGGCCGCCGGGAGCTTTGAGTTCAAGGACGCCGACAAATATGCCGAGCTAGCGCTGAAAGTGAACCCGCGGCTCGTCAGCGCGTTGAATTTGATGGCGGAAGTGCAATGGTTTTCCGGAGAAATCGACGCGACGATGAAGACCGCCGCCAAGGCCCGCGCCGTCAACCCTCGCGATGAGGCCACGCTTGCGCGCATTGCTGCGTGCCATTTCGCCAAGCGCAACCAGAAAGAGTTCGACGGCGTCGTTCAGGAAGCCGTCAAGGTGAATCCGAAATGCTACGTCTTCTACACCGAACTGGCCACGTTGCTCGAACAGCGCAAGTTCAACGCCGAGGCGGGCAAGTACTACGAGACCGCCGCCAAGATGCAGCCCAAGCTCGCCGACGCCCAGACAGGCCTGGGCATGATGTATATGCGCATGGGCAAGGAAGAAGAGGCTCGTAAGGCGCTCGACGACGCTGCCAGGGCCGATCCGTTCAATATCCGCGTCAGTAACTCGATCATCGTGCTCAAGCATCTCGATCGCTACGAAACGCTCAAGACGGAACATTTCATCATTCGATTCGACGCGAAGAACGATTCGGTGCTGGCGAACTTCATGGCGATCTATCTCGAAGAAATCTACAAGGAGCTGGCCGTCCAGTTCGACAACCGTCCGCCAGGCCCGTTCCAGATTCAGATCTTCAGCCGGCATGAGATGTTCAGCGGCCGGGTGATCGCGATGCCGGACCTGCACACGATCGGCGCCTGCACGGGGCCGTTGGTGGCGATGTGCTCACCGCGCGAGACGTCGGGGTTCCTGCAAAAGCCATTCAACTGGAATCGCGTGATCCGCCATGAGCTGGTGCACGTATTCAATCTTGAGCAGACAAAGGGCCTGGTGCCGCACTGGTTCACCGAAGGGCTGGCGGTCCGCTATGAAGGACCGCACATCCCGCCGAGTTGGCACGCCTTGCTCGCGGAAAAGGTCGCCAACAACGAGCTTTTGGATCTCGACAATATATTGCTGGGATTCGTTCGGCCTCGTTCGCAGGCCCAATGGCAGCAGGCGTATTTGCAGAGCTTGTTGTATGTCGAATACCTGACCAAGACTCACGGCGAAAAATCGATCGGCAAGATGCTCGCCGCCTTCGCCGAGGGGCTTGACACCGGGCCGGCGCTCGAAAAAGCGTGCGGCGTTAAGAAGGAGGCGTTCGAGAAGGGCTATCGCGTCTTCCTGGCTGAAAAGGTCAAAAAGGACGCCGCCCTCGCGCCCCCCAAGGCGCTGACGATGCCGCAGCTCAAGGCGGCCCACAAGAAGAACCCCGACGATGTCGAAATCGCCGCGATGATCGCGGAACGCAACTTCGCCATCGGCAAGAAACGCGAGGCGAAAGACCTGGTTGAGGCCGTTTTGCGTAAGGAACCGAATCAGCCGATCGCCGTCACCGTCAAGGCGCTGATCCTGATCGATGACGGCAAACCGGACATCGCCTATGATTTGCTCGATTCGATCGCGACCAATAATCTCAAGGACACCAAGCCGCTCAAGCTGCTGTTGCGCTTGCAGTTAAACGGCAAGAAGCTGCCGCAAGCAGCGCGGACCTGCGAGCGGGCACGCAAGATCGATCCGCATGACACGTACTGGGTTCTGGAGTCGATCAAACTCTACGACAAGACGCGTGACAAGGACAAGCTGATCGAAGTCCTGGAGATCGCCACACGCATCGATCCGGACGCACTAATGCCGCGAAAGCTGCTGGCAGCCCACTATCTTCAGGAAGGCAAGCATGTGGAGTGCGCGCGGTACGCGCGGATGGCGCTGGAGATCGACGTCACGGATGGCGAATCGCAGGGGCTTTTGATTGTTGCGCTCGCAGCGCTGAATCGCGATGACGAAGTGCTCCGCTTACAAAAACTCTTTGGACTGCGCTGAACCTAGTCAACGTTCCGAGGTATGGGCATGATTCAAAATAGGATGAGTCACACATGACGTTGCCGGAACTGCAAAAGCTCATTCTCGACACCTACGGCGCCAAGGACGCGAGCCGGGGCGTGGACGGCACGTTCATGTGGTTCATGCAGGAAGTCGGCGAGCTGGCGACCGCCTTGCGCAACGGCTCGCCGCAAGAGAAGGCCCACGAGTTCGCCGACGTGCTGGCCTGGCTCGCGACCCTGGCGAACATCGCACGCGTCGATCTCGAAGCGGCGATGAAGGCGAAGTACGGCGCGGGCTGCCCCGGTTGCGGCGAATCGCCATGCCGCTGTGCGCGGGCGGAGAAACCCTGAAGTATTTACGAGCCGCGACCGTTAGGGAGCGGTGGGATCGCCAAACGCGGAACGGCGTTCCCTTAGGCGAGCGGCAGAAAATGGTATACCAACCCGAAGCGTAAGCGAGGGATGCTGTGGCCCTCGCTTACGCTTCGGGTTGGTATAGTAACTCCTGCCGGTCGCCTTACGGTCGCGGCTCGTGAATGACCGGCAAGATCGGAATCTTGCCGCCACGATTGTATGTCATCATTCATTGGCTGCTTATGCACCGGACTCTATTCTTACTCGTCGCGTTGACCGCTGGCTGCTTCCCCGCCGTCGGGTTCGCGCAGACAAAGCCCCCGGAAATCAAGAGAGTTCAGATCGGCTTCCACCCCTACGAGAAAAGTGATCCCACATCCTACAAGGTCGGTCTGTGGACCCCGATCCACGTCGACGTTTACGGCGGCGCCGACGGCATCAAGCATCACGGCGACGGTCCTGCCTACGTCGAAATCGAAACCTCCGACAGCGAGGATGTCGGCACCAAGATCCGCTTCCAGGTCGCCGTCGCTGCCGACACGGTTCGCAGCTTCACCGGCTATGTCAAAACCGGGCACATGGGCCAAAACTTCAGCGAACTCAAAGTCACCCTGCACGCCGATGGCCGGGAGTATGCGCCGCGCCCGCAGGAACTTGCGCGCTCCGTGGACATCGATCGACATCTGTACCTGGTGTTGGGCCGAAAGATCCCCGAACTGCATAAGGCGGTCAAGAGGTTGAATCAGGGCGCAGGCGCGGAAAACGATGGCGGTCCCGGCACGGACAATAACGCCCGCCAGGTTGTTTTCAAGACCGACATCACGCAGGTTCCCGAAAAATGGTTCGGCTACAACGGTGTCGATCTTCTGATCCTGGCGACCGAAAACAACGGCGAATTTCTGCACGCGCTCAACGACAGCCCGGAGCGGATCGAAGCCATCGCCACCTGGGTGCGCCGCGGCGGCCGGCTCGTCGTGCCAATCGCGCCCGCTCAGCAAGATGTTGTCGCCCGGATTCTCAACTCGCCCAAGTGGCAGCCCCCCATCCCTGTTCGCCCTCCTCAGGTAGGCGGCAACTACGCATTTACCAAGTTGCCTGGCCTGGCAAGCTGGGGCGGCCAGGTTCTGCAACCGGCCGACCCCGCCAACCCCATTCCCATCGCCACGCTCGAACCCGGCAGCGTGCCCGCCGGCGACTGGAAAGTCCTGCTCGGCAGCAGCGACGAAGTCGAACCCAGGCCAATGCCGATGGTAGCCCAGGTCCGCTATGGCTTAGGCCAAATAACCTACGTGGCGATTTCGCTGGAAGATGACAACTTCGACGCCTGGCCCGGCAAGGAAAGGTTCTTGCAAACCCTGATCCAGCAGACCGCCCCCAAAGCGCCGGCGCGCATCGACGAGCACGACATCCGCTTCGCACGCCGCGAAATTCCCGACGACGTCGCGACCGAGCTTGTGCGCCGACTCGATGAGTTCGACGTGACCGTTATCCCGTTCGGCTACGTGGCGCTGTTCATAATCCTGTACATTCTGATCGTCGGCCCGCTCGATTACGTCCTGCTCAAGCACGTCTTCAAACGCCTCGAATGGACCTGGATCACCTTTCCGTCGGTCGTCCTGGGCGTGAGCGTCCTCGCCTATTTCGCCGCCTATGCGCAGAAAGGTCGCGAGCTAAAGGTCAACAAGGTCGATATCGTCGATTTCGATATGCGTACTCATGTCGACAAGCAAACGCGCCAGCCATTGAGCACGCACGCCTTTGGCCAAAGTTTTTTCACGATCCTCAGCCCGCGCATCCAGAATTACACGATCGGCATCGAGCCGAACCCACTTTTCTGGGGCGCCGAGGTGAAGAGGGTGAAAGGCAACGACGGCACTGAGGTCGCTGAAGTATTCAGCGCCGATCTCCTGAGCTGGATAGGACGCCCCTCCGGCGGCATGCACGACATGGGCCGCGGCGGGTCGGGCGGCTTTTTCCGCAAGCCTTATGCGTACAAGGACGACGCCTCCGCGCTCGCAAGCGTCCCCATTCCGGTCTGGACGACCAAAGCCTTCACCGCATCCTGGGAACGCAAGCTCGACAAGCCGCCGTTCGGCGCGGAGCTCTTCTATCACTTGAAGCCCGTGCAAGGCAAGGAACTGAAGATCACAGGCACGATCAAGAACCACCTCGGCGTCGATCTGGAGGATGTCTGGCTGATATACGACAAGCGATTCTATCGCATCGACGGCGGCCTCAAGCGCGGCGGCCAGGTTCACACGCTGGCAATCTCGGGCCTGATCGCGCCGCATGCGACCGAATGGCTCCGTGGCGTCGATGCCAAAGAAGCGGCGCCGCGGGTCTGGGCGACCGATCCCACCGACCTGGTCAAGAGAATTCTCTTCACCGAAAGCCTCGATCCCCAGTCGAACGTGCGCAACCACTTACTCCGCGCACTCGATCAGAGCTGGCGCATTCAAGACGAGCCACGCGGGGACACGGACCGCCGCACCCGCCCCACGCGCGAAGCGATCCTGTTTGGCCGTGTCAGACACGTCAACGGCGCCGCCGATGCGCTGATGCGTGACGCCGGTACGCCGCTGGCGACGAAACTCTGGCTCCAGGATACACCAGATACGGGCAAGGCGCTGCCGATTACTACGGGTCAGATGAATCAGGACACCTACGTTCGCGTCTTCCTGCCCTTGCGCTCTGGAGACGATTAAGCCGCAAACGGCAAAAGGACAACGCATGATCGAAACCCGCGACCTCACGAAAATGTACGGCGAGCTTTATGCGCTCGATCGCCTTACGCTGCAGCTCGAGCGCGGCGACGTCTACGGCTTCATCGGCCCCAACGGCGCAGGCAAGACCACATCCATGCGCATCCTCGCAACTCTACTCACGCCGACCTGGGGCGAGGCGACCGTGTGTGGCTATTCCATCTACAACGGCGCCAAGGACATTCGCCGCATCATGGGCTACATGCCCGACTTCTTCGGCGTTTACGACGACATGAAGGTGATCGAGTACCTCGAATTCTTCGCCGCCGCCTACCGCATCAAGGGCGCCGAACGCCGCAAAAAATGCGAACAAGTACTCGAACTCGTCGACCTCGGCTACAAACGCGAAGCCCTGGTCACGAGCCTGTCGCGCGGCATGACGCAGCGTCTGGGCCTGGCGCGCGTGTTGCTACACGAACCGCAAGTACTCCTGCTCGACGAGCCGGCCAGCGGCCTCGACCCTCGTGCCCGTATCGAGATGCGCTCCCTTATCAAAGAACTGCGCAATATGGGAAAGACGATCATGCTCTCGAGCCATATCCTCCCCGAGTTGGCCGACATCTGCAACAAGATCGGCATTATCGAGCAGGGCAAGCTCATCTTCGACGGCGACGTGCAGACAGCGATTCAGAAGGTGCGGCAACGCACGCGCATCGACGTCGGCGTCGGCGACGGCCGTAATGCCGAGGCCAAGCTGATCCTCGAAAAGGTCAAAGGCATCGACGCGGTCGAGCACAAGACGGCCGACGATTACTTGCTCGTCACGCTCGCCCAGGGCGTGGAAGACGGCAGTTTCATCGCCGAGACCTTGATCCAGGGCGGCTTCCGTCTGAAAATGCTCAAAGAGGAAGCCGTCAACCTCGAAGACGTGTTTATGGGGATTACCAAGGGAATCACCAACTAGGAAGGAAAAAGGCAAAAGGAAAAAGGAAAAAGTAGGCATGATATTACTTTTTCCTTTTTCCTTTTGCCTTTTTACTTGGCTATGCACATTCTTGTCACCGGCGGCGCCGGCTACATCGGCTCGCACGCGGTTCGCTTATTCCTGGAACGCGGACATGACGTCTGGATCTACGATAGCCTCGTCTACGGCCATCGCCAGGCCGTGCCGGCGGATCGTCTCGTCGTTGGCGACCTGAACGAGACGAATCGCATCGATCAAATGCTGATGGAAAAGCGCATCGACGCCGTCGTGCATTTCGCGGCCTTCACCTACGTCGGCGAATCCGTGACCAGCCCGGCGAAGTACTGGCAGAACAACGTCGTCAACACGCTCAATCTCTTCGAGCGCCTGCGCCGCCACGGCATCAAGCGATTCGTCTTCTCCAGCACCGCCGCGACCTTCGGCACTCCTGATAAGATGCCGATCACCGAGGAGACGCCCCAGAAGCCGATCAATCCCTACGGTGCGAGCAAGCTGACGGTCGAGCGCGTGCTGGCCGACTATTCGCACGCCTATCAATGGGGTTTCGCAGCCTTGCGCTATTTCAACGCTTCGGGCGCGCACGCCAGCGGCCAGATCGGCGAGGATCACACGCCCGAAACGCACTTGATCCCGCTCATCATCCAAGCCGCGCTGGGGAAGCGTCCGCACATCGAAATCTTCGGCAGCGACTATCCGACGCCGGACGGGA
>SYHD01000105.1 GCA_005799265.1 Planctomycetia bacterium
CCGCCAAGGCCCCCCCTCTCCCTCTGTACTCAGGGGGAGTGGGGTCGAGTATACCCTCCCCTCTCCCCCTGTACTCCGGGGGGGAGGGGCTGGGGGTGAGGGGGCTGAAGTCTCGGGCGGTCCTCCCCCCTCACCCCCGACCCCTCTCCCCCTGAGTACAGGGGGAGAGGGGAGGGTATACTCGACCCCACTCCCCCTGAGTACAGAGGGAGAGGGGGGGCCTTGGCGGCGCTCGCCCTTACGCGTGATTTACGAGGCGAGCATCGAGGTCCGCGGCGCGATCGTCTTCGGCACCATCATGGTAATCCTTGTCTTCATTCCGCTCTTCGCGCTGTCGGGCATGGAAGGCCGGCTATTCGCGCCGCTCGCTTTCGCGTACATCGTGTCGATCCTGGCCTCGCTCCTGATATCGTTGACGGTGACGCCGGTGCTGTCGTATTACCTCCTGCCGCAGGCGGACGCGACGCATCGGCACGAAGATAGCCCGTTGCTGCGAATGCTCAAATGGGGCGCGGCGCACCTAATTCGTTTCAGCATGGCGTGGGCGGGGACGCTGCTGGCGATCGCCTGGGCGCTTGTCGCTGTGTGTGCGTTGATACTGACGCAGATCGGCGCGGACTTTCTGCCGCGCTTCGATGAGGGAAGCGTGCAGGTCAATTTTACGCTCCCCCCCGGCTCGTCGCTGGAGGCGTCGAACCAGATTGCCGACGTGGTGGACGCCAAGTTCCGTGCCATGCGCAAGACGGCGCAGAACCCCGACGGCGTCATCCTGCAATTCTCGCGCAAGACCGGCCGGGCTGAGAACGACGAACACTCCGACCCCGTCAACAACACCGAGTACATCCTTACGATGAATCCCGATGCGACGCAATCGCGCGACGAGCTGCTTGAATTGTTGGTCAAGGACCTGAAAAAGGAGATCCCCGGCGTCGATATCGAGGACGAGCAACCCTTGCAGCACCTCATCAGCCACATGCTCACGGGCGTCAAGGCCCAGATCGCCATCAAGGTCTTCGGCGACGATCTCGACGTGCTGCGCAAGACTGCGGAGAGGATCCAGCACAGCATCGAGAAGGTTCCCGGACTGACCGACCCCGTCATCGAGGCGATTGGTTCGATCGAGGAGCAGCACATCCGGCTCCGCCCCGACAAGCTCGCGCAACATGGCGTCGATCGCATGTTCGTCGCCGAGTTCATCAGCACCGCCCTCAAGGGGGAAGAAGTCGCCCAGGTCATCGATGGGCCGCGCCGTTTCGATGTCGTCGTCCGGATCGAAGACAAGTATCGCACGGACTTCCCGAATCTCCGCAATCTGCGTCTGGAGTTGCCGGATCGGCGCGGCACGGTGTCCCTGGGCGAATTGGCGAAGTTCGAGGACGGCGGCATGGGCGCCAACGAAATCAGCCGGGAGAATGCGCGGCGGCGCATCACCATCCGCGCCAACGCCCTGGGACGCGACCTGGCGAGCGTCGTCGGCGACATCCAGACAGCGGTCGATCGCGACATCGTCAAGCCCGGCGTTCTTCCGTCCGGATACAACATTGAGTACGGCGGGCAATTCGAGAGCCAGGCGGAAGCGACCCGGCTCATCAGCGTCCTGTCGCTCATCTCGGTCGCCGGAATGTTTGTGGTCCTGTACATGCTTTTCCCGTCGACGCGCATCGTGCTGCAAATCCTGAACGCCTTGCCGACCGCGTTCATCGGCGGCGTACTTGCCCTGATCGTCACGCAGCAGACGCTCACCGTCGCCAGCATGGTCGGCTTCATCTCGCTGGGCGGCATCGCGGCGCGCAACGGCATCCTGCTCGTCACCCATTACTTCCATTTGATGAAGCACGAAGGCGAATCCTTCAGCGAAAAAATGATCCTGCGCGGCAGTCTCGAACGCCTTTCGCCCGTGTTGATGACCGCGCTCACCGCCGGCATCGGCCTGATCCCGCTCGTCTGGGGCGGTCAGGAACCGGGCCGCGAGATTCTCTATCCGGTCGCCACGGTCATCCTCGGCGGCTTGATTACGTCAACCCTGTGCGAGTTCCTGATTCACCCAGGTATTTTTTGGCGTTTCAGCGGCAAGGACGCCGAGGTGCTGGTTCGGGAAACGAATCACGAAGACGAGCTGTAACGGTTCCCCCCTCTCCGCCTGAGTACAGGGGGAGAGGGGTGGGGGAACGGTAACGATGAGCTGTCCGAAGGCCCGAGTTCGCCCCAGCCCGCGCCTGGTTTGCAGCGTGATTTTGCGTAAGGTATCGCCGTGAACCTCTCGAAAAGGAGTCTGCCATGAGTCGGATCATTCACCTGAGTTGCTGTCTGCTTTTCGGCGTTTTGATTTCGCTGGTCGCATTGCCTGGTTGCACCACGCCGCCGAGCGGCGCGAAGGACAAGGAGAAGGATAAGGAGAAAGACAAGGGGGCGAAGCACGACCATGACGAGGTGGGCCCGCACGGCGGTCCGCTCGCGGATTGGGACGACAAGTTCCACGCGGAATTCACCATCGACACCGCCAAGAAACAGGCTGTCGTCTATATCCTCGATGACAAGGCGAAACTCGCGCCGAAGATCGACGCCGCCAAGATCACGAAGGTCAAGCTTGCCATCACCAGCGTCCAGCCGCCGCTCTTGCTTGATCTCAAGCACGATGCCGCCCTCTCCAGCGACAAGGGCATCGCCTTCGTCGTGACGCACGATCAATTCGGCAAGCAGGTCGAGATGAAGGGCGTGATTGACGGCACGGTCGACGGCAGTCCGTATAGCAACAAATTCACCTACAAGCCCACCGACAAGGCCAAGGGGGCGTATTTGCGCGAACTTTACCTCAAGCCCGGCGGCATCTACACCGAAGCGGACATCAAGGCCAACGGCACCAAGACGGCGGCGGAGAAATTCGCCGGCAAGATTTGGGACCACGCTGACAAGAAGCCGGGCGATAAAGTTTGCCCGATCACCAACAATCGGGCGGAGAAGGAATGTGCCTGGACCGTCAACGGGCAGGCATACGAATTCTGCTGTCATCCCTGCGTGGACAAGTTCATCCAGCAGGCACACAACGAGCCGGGCAAGATCAAACCGGCCAAAGACTACGTTTTCAAGGGGAGTTGACGCTTGCCATTGGGCCCGTCATTCAAGGCGCGTTCGTGGTAACGACTCGAATGATGGGCCATTTGGATCAATGCGGGAGGAACAGCCCGAGCAACCCCGTCAGCGCCACGAGCGCCCCGACGACAGAGCTAATCAGCCCCGCGAACCAGAAGCCGCGGCTCTTCGTCAAGATCGCCAGCGAACACAACACGACGCCGAACTGCAAGCCAAGCTCGCCATAGTCGAAACGAACCGCCTTGCCATGCGCGGTATGACATTCCTGCATCTTCGCCTCGGCTTTCACCAGCAACTCCTTGGTCTCGTTCTCCTTGGCGTCTGCTTCCCTCTTGATTCCCTTGAGCTTTCCTTCGGCTTTCTTCTTGTCGTCCTCACTCAACCTGGCGCCTTCCTTGTCATCCTCGGGAAAACCCTTCCCTTTGTATTCGAGAACGTTTTTCGCGTATTTCTTGCGAATGTCCAGGTACTCTTTCTTGCGATCGTCGCGAACCGTGACGACGTCGAGCAGATCGACCGTGATTTCCGATTCGAGATTGAATACGTTCTTGCTCTGGTAATAGGCCCATTTGTTCGCGGTATCGGTGCTCAATTTGCCGGCGACGGTTTGCAAGGCGAGGGCCTCTCCCTGGTAAAAGAGCGTTTCGTTGTGCGTGCGGTGTCCCAGCATGGAGACACACGCCAGCACCGCCGCGACGATGGCGATCGACATCGTCACCTGCTTGTTGAAGTCGTCATGGGCGGCATGAGCGGCGTGCTCGGCATGTTCGATGTGGTGTTCGGGTCCGTGTCCCATGAAATTGCTCCTTCATTGGATGTTCGAGGCCACGGGTTCATCCTATGGCGGCGTCAAGCGGCGAATCAGATCCGCATGGGCGGGATACTGCGCCAGGAGTGTGCGCCGGTCGCCCGCCTCGTAATCGACGTAATCGAACCCCGGCGCCACGGTGCAGCCAACCAGCGCAAACGATCCGCCCGGCTCTAGCACGCTCCCTTGCCAGATACCCCGCGGCACGATTTCCTGAAGCTGCTGTCCGGCCAGCACGTCGCGGCCGAGGACGATCGTGCGTCCCGTGCCGTCAGGCGAGAGTTGCAACATGCGCATCGGGCCGCCGAGATAGAAGTGGAAGATCTCGTCCGTTTGCAGGCGGTGCAGCGCGGAGTAGGTGCTCGGCGTCAACAGATAGTAGATCGCGGTGCCGGCCGAACGCGGGCCGATGTAGCGCGTCGGTAGGGAAGGGCATGATTCGGCCGAGCGATATGTTTCGCGGAAGTAGCCGCCTTCCTTGGGGTGCGGTTGCAAATCGAGATGACGGATAAGTTCTTCCGCGGTCATGTTGATTCCTTTCCGTTTAGCCGCGGTAGGTAGAACCGAGCGGCTCTGCGAGCCGCGCCTAAACGGACTTGCGTATGCGAAAAATAACGTAGCCGCGATTCTCGAACAACTCCGGCTCGCCGAAGTGCTCGCGCATGATCGGCCAGGTCGCATCAACCTGCTTCGTGACGAGATAGAGCACACCCCCCGGTTTCAACAGGGCCCGGCTGCGTTCGATGAACAAGCCGATGATCGAGCCCTGTGCGTAGTAGGGAGGATTGGCGAGAACGACATCGAACGACGCGTCGGGCCAATCAGTCAACGTATGCGTGGCGCGCGTCTCGAAGAGGGCGACGCCGAGCGCGCGGGCGTTATGCTCGGCCATCGCGATGGCGCGAACGTTGCTGTCGGCAAAGGCGACGAAGCCGTCAGGGCCGAGCTGCCGCGCCGCCAGGATGCCATTCGTGCCGACACCGCAGCCCAGATCGAGCACGCGCTGGCCGGGCGTCAGTTCGAACGTCTCGACCAAAGCGCGGGCGCCGCCGTCGAAGAAGCCGTAGCCGAAAACTCCGGGGCGCGAGGCAAAGGCATAGGAAGTCGCCTCATCGACGCGGACGTGATAGGTCATTTCATGTCTGCGGCGCGGGCGGTCGCCGTCGCGTTGACACCAGAAGATCGTGTTGTTCCCTTCCATCGGCACGTGGACTTTGCCGAAGACCTTCTTTAACGCGGGGGCGAAGAAGTCGTCCGCATCGTAGGGAGACAGAACGATCAGTGTGCCGTGCGGTTTGAGGACGTGATACGCCTGCTCGATCATGTCGAGCTTCAGAGAGCGTTCGCCGCCGTATGCGACCGGGTAGACGAGCGTCTCGAATGTTGCCGGCAAGTCCCATAGATCGGCGCGCGTCTCGACATTGGCCGGATGGTTGCGCAACCGCAAAGCCGAGCGCAGCCGGTCCGTCTGGAAGAGGTCTATCTGATAGCAAGTCGTCTCACCGTCGGGAAGCGCATGCACCAGTTCCGCGACCTCGCCGGGCGAGCCGAGCACGACGCCGAACGGCGGTCGTAGCTTGTGCGCGACGATTTGCACCAGCTCGGCACACGGGCGGGCCCGGCGTTTGGTTTTCTTGCTTGCCATCGCGAATCGTTTCTCCGTGGTGCAGGCGAGATGCTCGCCCTACGATGTAGCCAGGTGCATCTCCACGACGCCGTGCCAGTGCTCGCCTGGTTGCAGAACGCGCAACCCCGCGCTCACGCCGCGCGGCGACAGGTTGACGGCGTCCGTTGTACAAGTATACGGCTCCAGGCAAATCGCCTCACGGTGCGGCGGGATGAACGCCACCACCTCGCGAAAATCGTCGCCCGCCCACACGGTCAGCATGTGGGCGCCGGAGGGGTGCTGCAAGACGCCGAGCATGCCCAGACCGTCAGCTTGATCGTAGGTGAAGTGATATAGGTCGGTCAGCACGTCGTCGAGCTTGAGCGGGGCGACGAACTGCCCGTGCCTGAGATCGCGCAGATCATCGACGTCGAGTAACTTTCCCGTCGGCAGGGTGTCGATCAACTCCCAGAACTTGCCGGCGCCGACCGCAACGATGGCCGCTTGTCCACCGAATGGAGCAAGCGAAAAATAGGGGTGATACCCGAGGCCGAACGGCAGTGGCTTGGAATCGGGATTGTCAGCTTCCGCCTCGACGCGCAGCACGCGATCGAGCAAGCGATAGGTGACGCGCAGCCGATAATCGGCGGGCCACAAGGCGAGTGTCTCCGGAGCGTCTTTCGATCCGTGGAACTCGCCGGTGATCCACGCAGCGCCGGCATCCGCCCCTTGATCGACGACACGCCACGCTCGCTTGGGCGTAAAACCATGAATCGCGTTCTTGCTGGTTGAATCATTGAGCGGCAGTTGGTAGGTTTTGCCTTCCCACATATAGCGGCCGTCACGAATTCGATTCGGAAACGGAAACAGAATCGGGAACCCGCTGCGCGTCGGCTTTTGCTCCGCAAAAAACTGCGGATTGCGATACAGCAACGCGAGTCCCGCCGCCTGCCAGTGATACGCATTGAAGCCGAGCGCCGGCCAAACTTCGAGGCGATTGTTCGCATCTGCAAGAACCGCGACGCGATCGTCGAGCCCGAAGGAGTTGGCGCGTTGTTCCCAGGAAAACTGAAACGGCACGTTCGTCTCCAAAAAAAAATGGTCAATGGTTAATGGCCAATGGCCAATGGTTAATGGTTAATGGTTAATGGCTACTGGCAATATACTATCGTTATTGGATCGCCTTGAGGCGCTGACCATTGAACATTAATCATTAACCATTAACCATTGGCCATTAACCATTAACCATTGTCCATTGCGAGGATCACCGTGCCAACCTTCAGCGCAGAGAAACTAACGACTTTCGCAAAATCAATGTTCCTTGCCGCCGGCGTACCTGACGAGGAGGCCGCTCGCGTCGCCGAGAGCCTGGTGCTCGCCAACCTCTGCGGACACGATTCGCACGGCATGATTCGTGTCATCCAGTATGCGGACGCCATCAAGGACGGCCGCTTGAAACCCGGCGCCCCGTTCAACATCGTCAAGCAGACCGCGGCGACGCTGGTCGTCGATGGCGGCTGGGGTCTCGGCCAGGTGCAAGCTCATCGCTTGCTTGATCGTCTTGTGCCGCGCGCCGAAGCGCTCGGCCTGGCCGCGGGAACGCTCAAGAACTGCGGGCACATCGGCCGGCTGGGCGAATATGCGGAAGCGGCTGCCGCGCGCAAGATGGCGTTCATCGCCAGCGTGAACAATCACGGCTTCGGCCGCGGCGTCGCTCCGCCCGGCGGCAAGGAGCCGCGCATCGGCACCAACCCGCTCTGCGTCGGCGTGCCCACCAACGGCGATCCGGTCGTGCTCGACATCGGCACCAGCGTCGTCGCCGAGGGCAAGGTCCGCGTCGCCTTCAACAAGGGCCAGCAAGCCCCCGACGGCTGGCTGCTCGATTCCGACGGCGTACCGACCACCGACCCCGGCGTCCTCTACAAGGAGCCGCGCGGCTCGATCTTGCCGCTCGGCGGGTCGCAGGCCTACAAAGGCTTCGGCATCGGCCTGGTGCTCGACATGCTCGTCGGCGGGTTTTCCGGCGCTCCGTGCAGCACGCCGGGGTTGCCGAACATGTCGGGCAACGCCGTCTTCTTTTTGGTGCTCGATATCAATCAATTCGCCGGCGCGGAGCACTTCTTGAAAGAAGTCACCGGCCTGACGCAGAACGTGAAGGCGTGCCCGAAGGCGGCCGGCGCCGGCGATATCCTCGTCCCCGGCGAACCCGAACGCCGATCGTGCGCCGCGCGCCGCCAGACCGGCATTCCACTCGACGACGGCACCTGGAAGCAACTGACGACACTCGCGGAACGGTTGAAGGTGACCGTGCCCGCGTAGGTCTTGCCGCTAGCGGCTTGGCGTTCGCGTGATGCCATGTGAACCCTGAGCCGCAAGCGACAGTTTTTTCGTTGGCTTAATCGCAATATGCGTTACGATGGACACTGCACCATAAGTCGAGTTCGCGTTGAGCATGTCAGCGCATGAAAAAGGAGGTCCTCTCATGAACCCGCGCCAACGTCGTCCCGCGTTCAGCATCATCGAGTTGATGGTCATCATCGCCATCATCGCCTTTCTGTTGGCATTACTGCTCCCCGCCGTGCAGAAGGTGCGCGAGGCGGCCGCACGCACGCAATCGTTGAACAACCTCAAGCAGATCGGCCTGGCGTTTCATAGCTTCCACGACGCCAACAAGCGCTTCCCATTCAATGGCTCCGATACCGCCGTCGGCGACGTCAAGTACATGAAGGCCGCCAAAGGAGATATCCCCACGAGCGGAAGCTGGGGCTTTCAGATCTTGCCGTACCTCGATCAAGCTGCGCTCTTTCGCGAGCCTGACCGCAAAACCGGCCTGATGGTCTTCATGTGCCCGGCGCGAGGCCGGCCGAAGGCGGAGACTTCCAACGGCGGCGGCCCGTGGACTGATTACTTCCTCAACAACTACATCAATGACGCCAAGAACGCCGACAAGCCCGACAACGCCGACACGAAACGCAACTTCGCCGCCATCACCGACGGCACCTCCAACACCATCATGCTCGGGCACGGCAACATTGTCGTGACGCAGTACACGTCGGCCGCCGACGTCACGCTGTCGTCGAACATCTACAACGGCGGCACGACGGGAACCATACGCGCCGGCAAGGGCGGCGCGGCCAACCCAGCCGGCGTCACGCTGATGCGCGACTCCGACAAGGCGCCCAGCGTCGGTAGCTGGGGCGGACCGTTCCCGCACGGCGGCCTGTTCGTCTTCGGCGATGGCTCCGCGCGCGTGATTTCCTACACGTTCAACGACCTCAACGCGCTCTTGACTCCGCAGGGCAACGAAGCGGTCGCGATTCCGGATTGAACGCGCTGGAAAACGCGGATTTCTCACGCAAAGGCGCGAAGAATACTCGCGCCTTTGCGTGAGAAATCTGAGAATCCAAATCGTGAGGTGCCTCATGCCAAGATTCCCCTGCCCGTCTTGCATCAAGCCCATCGAAGCCGCAGACGAATTCGTCGGCAAGAGCATCCTCTGTCCGCACTGCCAGCGCGCGGCGACCGTTCCGAACGCGGCCATCACGGCGGCAGACGTGTTGCCGATGTTTCCCACGTCAACCGGGCTGACGACGCCGGAGATCGCCGACGCCCAGGAAGCGAAACGGCGCCGCGCGGCAGAGGACTTCGACGTCGCCCTGCCGAAGATTCGACGAGACGACGCGCGGCGTTCATGGCTCAACGTCGGCCTGTGGATACTGTTCTGGGTCGTGGTTCTTTCGATCCTGGTTGCGCTGCTCGTGCCGGCGACGGAGAAAGTGCGTGAAGCCTCCGCGCGGACGCAATCAACCAACAACCTCAAGAACATCATTCTCTCGTTTCATGGCTTTCACGACGTCAACAACCGGCTGCCCTTCAACGGCTCGGATGTTGCGGTTGACGGCGTTGAGTACGAGAAGAAAGCACGTAGGCTAACGGCGACGAGCGGAAGTTGGGGGTTTCAGATCATGCCATATATCGACGCAAATCCGTTTTTCGCCGAGCCCGAGAAACATCCAGACATCAGCGTCGCGCCCTACCTGTGCCCTGGACGAGGGCGACCGCCGGGAGGCGCCTGGACCGACTTCTTTTACAACAACTACCTGAACGATCCCAAGCAAGCCGCCAAGCCCGACGCCGTCGACAGCAGACGCAACCTGAAGAGTATTACCGACGGCACCTCGGACACGATCTTCGTCGGCCACGGCAACATCGACACTCGGCAGTACGGCGCGGCCGCAAACGTCACCCTTTCGACCAACGTCTTCCTCGGCGGCACCGTCGGCACAATGCGCGCCGGCGAAAATGGCGAGAGTGCCCCGCGCGGCGTTGTCTTGAAACACGACTTCGCCGACGCCCCCGGCATCGGCAACTGGGGCGGTCCGTATCCCACCGGGGCGCTGATGGCCATGGGCGATGGCACGGTACGGATGTTTCCCTATTCGACGCAGAACTTCAGTTCGTTCTTGACGCCGACGGGCGGCGAAGCGGTCGCGGTGCCGGATTAGCGAGAGTACGATTGACGCCACTTGTTAGCCGGACGCGCAAGCGACGGATTGGAATAATCCGTCTGCGCGTCCGGCTAACAACATTGTAAACGAATTCACGATGAGAAAAAAATGAATTTCCGCCTTCGCGCTGGACGCACGACGTCAGCGCGGTACGATGGACGCCAATGCCAATTAATCTTCTCTCCGGAGGAATGTGTCGATGAAGCGCTTCCTGTTTGCAGTATTGATGCTCGTGTCCGCGTCCGTCGCGCACGCGGATCAAGGCAATCCCAAGCTGAAATCGATCGAAGCCATTCGATTCGGCCCGAATGGGCTCCTGATCATCGGCAGCGGCTCCGAGGTCATCACCGTCGAAACCGGCGACACCAAGGAACTCACCTGGACCGACGCCAAGGTTGACAATATCGATCAGGCCATCGCCGGTAAGCTCGGTCTGATGGCGAAGGACATCGAGATTCGCCGCATCGCCGTCAATCCCGCCTCGAAGAAACTCTACGCCGCGGTGCGTTCGCTCAAGTCGAATCAGTACGTGGTGCTGACGATCGACCCCGCAGGCAAGGTCGAGGAGTTCGCGCTGGAGAATGTGAAGTACCAGAAGTATCCGCTCGCGGTCGGCGAGAAGGCCGTCGTCAAGATCACCGATGTCGTCTATGCCGGCGGCCGCATCGTCGCGGCAACGCAGGCCAGCGATCAGTTCGCTTCGCGCGTCTTCACGATCTACCCCGGCAAAGCCGCGTCGCAGTTCTACACCGAGACCTTCCACACCGGCCACAACGCGATCGAGACGAAGGCGCCGATCCTCTGCCTGATGGCGTACGAAGACGGCGCCAAGACCAACATCGTCGGCTCCTTCACCTGCACGCCGCTCGTGAAGTACCCGATCGACGACGTGGAGCCAAACGTCAAGGTCAAGGGCACGACCGTGGTCGAACTCGGTAAAGGCAACCAGCCGCTGTCGATGTTCGCGTACGAAAAGGACGGCAAGAAGTACATTCTCGTCAACGTGCTGCGCAAGTTCTTCATCGGCGGCGCGGTCGGCCCCAACCCGAACTGGGTCTGCAAGGTCGATCATGAGCTGCTCAAGGAAACCGTCAACGTCGATCAGAAGGCACTCTGGCGCGTCGATCCGAAGGGGAAGGCGTCCGTGTCCGTCACCGATCGCGCAGTCGTCGCCACGGCTTACCACGGCGTGCTGCACATGGACAAGCTCGACAATGGCCGGGCCGTCGTCATCCAAGATGTTGACGGCAAGAGCAGGCGCTTGAGCGTGCTGCCGTTGCCGTAACATGGGCGTTTACCGTCAGAGCCTGAAGCGTGAGCGAAGGTTCCTCTTCGCTCACGCTTCAGGCTCTGAGAAATCTCGTCATGCTCACACCAAAGGAACCACATGAAAGCACGTATCACTCTCGTCTGTTTCGTGGCCCTGTGCGCCGCGTCGTTCGCACAGGCCGAACAAGGCAATCTCAAGCTGAAATCGATCGAGGCCATCCGCTTCGGTCCCAACGGCCTCTTGATCATCGGCAGCGGTTCCGACGTCGTCACCGTCGAGACCGGCGACACCAAGGAAACCACCTGGACCAAGACCGACATCGACAACGTCGATCAAGTCGTTGCCGGCAAGCTCGGCCTGATGGCGAAGGACATCGACATCACGCGCATCTCCGTCAATCCCGCCTCGAAGAAGCTGTACGCCGTCGTGCGTTCGCTCAAGTCGAACCAGTACGTCATCCTGACGATCGACGGCGCCGGCAAAGTCGAGGAATTCTCGCTGGACAACCTCAAGTTCAACAGGACTTCGCTGCTAGTGAAGGAGAAGGCCGTCACCAAGATCACCGACGTGATCTGGGCCGGCGGCCGCATCGTCGCCGCCACGCAGGCCACCGACACGTTCGCCTCGCGCGTATTCACCATCTACCCCGGCAAGGGCTCGTCGAACTTCTACACCGAGACGTTCCACACCGGGCACAACAAGATTGAAACGAACGCTCCGATTCGCTGCCTCATGACCTACGAAGAAAACTCCAAGGCCAGTATCGTCGGCTCCTTCACCTGCACGCCGCTGGTCCGCTATCCGCTCGATGACGCTCAGCCCGACGTCAAGGTCAAGGGAACCACGGTGGTTGAACTCGGCACCGGCAACACGCCGCGCAGCATGTTCGGCTATGAAAAAGACGGCAAGAAGTACATCCTCATCAACGCCGGCCGCAACAACAAGCAGCCTGCGCCCAAGGTGGGGTTGCCCAACGCCTTCTGGGTCGCCAAGGTCGATCACAACTTGCTGAAGGAAACGGTCAACGTCAACGAAAACGCCCCCTGGCGCGTCGGCGGCAAAGGTTCCGCGACGCTCACGGATCGCGTGATCGTGGCCAAGGATTACTTCGGCACGCTACACATGGATCAGCTCGATAGCGCGCGCGCCATCGTGCTGCGCGACACCGACGGCAAGTCGCAAAAGCTGAGCGTCTTGATGCTGCCGTAATCTCGGCGACTCGTTCCCAGGCGGGAGTCTGGGAACGAGTTGGTGCTGATTGGCGTTCGCCACCTTATGTTCGGAACGCTAGGCCGCACCCTCTTCAAACTCGAAATGCCATGAAATCAACGCTTGCACGTGTAATCGAGTACCCCGAAAGCAACGGCAAGCCCATGGCCGAGATACCCGTGCATGACGCCAGATGAGAAGCTGGCGAAGGCTCAGCGGCGGATTCTCCAGTTGCAGTCGGAATATTAAACCGAGATCGAGCGCCTGCAACGCGAGAATAAAATGTTGAAACAACAAACGAAGAAAGATCGGGGTGATGCATGATCATCCTGCGTTATTCGCTCGTGGCGATTGCCGTTGCGCTGCTCTTGACCGGCCGACTGTCGGCGGGCGAGGATGACGTGAAGGCAGAGAAAGCGATCAAGGCCCATGGAGGGAGTGTCGTTCGTGACGACAAGGCAAAGGGGAAGCCCATCATCGCTGTGCGCTTCCCTAACAGCATAGGGGACGACGCGACGCTGAAGGAACTTGCCGGTCTCAAGAGGTTGCAGACCCTGGAACTCCACAACGCGAAAGTGACGGACGCGGGGCTGAAGGAACTTGCCGGCCTGAATAGCTTGCAACACCTGCTTCTCCACGGCACGAAAGTGACGGACGCGGGGCTGAAAGAACTTGCAACTCTCCCGAACTTGTTCAGCCTGCGCCTCAGCAACACGAAGGTGACGGACGCGGGGCTGAAGGAACTTGCCGGTCTCAAGAGCTTGGGGGCCCTGTACCTCGACGCCACGCAAGTGACGGACGCGGGGCTGAAGGAACTTGCCGGTCTGAAGAAGCTTGTCGAGCTTAGCCTCGACGCCACGCCGGTGACGGACGCGGGGCTGAAGGAGCTTGCAGGTCTCAAGAGCTTGATGACCCTTGGCGTCAGCGACACGAAGGTGACGGACAAGGGGCTGAAGGAGCTTGCAGGTCTCCAGAGCTTGCACCACCTGGGTCTCCGCGGCACGAAAGTTACGGACGCAGGGCTGAAGGAGCTTGCAGGTCACAAGAGCTTGCGGACCCTGCACCTCGCCGACATGCAGGTGACCGACGCGGGGCTGAAGGAACTTGCCCGTCTTACGAAGTTGGAATTCCTGGACCTCAACGGCACGAAAGTGACGGACGCGGGCCTGAAGGAACTTGCCGGTCTCAAGAGCTTGGGGGGCCTGTACCTCCGCCGCACGCAGGTGACGGACGCGGGCGTTGCAGAATTGCGTAAGGCCCTGCCGACGTGCGAGATCACGGCGGACCCGAGGAAAAAATCATGACCATCTTTCTGTTCCTCTCACTCGGTTTGCTTGCGCAGCCCGGCGACACCCCGTTGCGTTTTCATGAGACGAAGGACACGCACCAAGTCATCGCCACGCTCCCCGCCCCGCAAGCCGCCAAACTACCAGCGGGCCGCTTGACGCAGGAAGCCGGCGAGGCAATCCTGAGCCTGTCGCTGCTTGACGACACGAAGAAGCCGGGCCCTGCCATGCTCGGCAAATACGAACGCAACGCCAGGGAACTCGTCTTCACGCCGCGCTTCCCGCTCGAACCCGGCCAAACCTATCGCGCCGTCCTCAAGCTCGACGGCGAGTCCTTCACCGAGGATCGCCGCATCCCTGAGTTGAAAAACCAGACGCCGCCCAAGGTGCTCAAGATCTATCCGACGACCGACGTGCTGCCCGCGAACCATCTCAAGTTCTACATCTACTTCGACCGCCCCATGCGCGGCGGCAAGGAACTGTTCAAGCTGATCGAACTGGTCGACGACAAGGGCAACGTCATCGACGATCCCTGGCTGCTCGACGAAATCTGGGACGACGAGAACAACTGCCTCATCATCTACATCCATCCGGGCCGCATCAAGTGGGGCGTCCTGTTGCGCGAGCTGCTCGGCCCTGTCCTCTTCGAGAAGCGTTCGTACGCGCTGGTCGTCCGCGGCGCGCTCTCGGACCCCGCGGGCAACAAGCTGGGCGCGGACGTCGTCAAGAAGTTCCGCACCACGCCCGAAGACCGTGTCCGCATCGACTTGAACGGCTGGAAGCTCACGGCGCCGAAAGCCGACACGCGCGAACCGTTGACGTTGACGCTCTCCAAGAGCATCGATCATCGCAGCTTGCAGCGGTTCCTGAAAGTGAGCGACGCCAAGGGCGAGCAGATCGCCGGCGTCATCAGCATCGGCAAAGAAGAGAAGACCTGGCATTTCACGCCGACGCAATCCTGGCGTAAGGGTAGCTATCGTCTCGATCTCGACGGCCAGCTCGAAGACGTCGCCGGCAACACGCCAGTGCAGCCGTTCGACCGCGACCTCAAATCGCCAAAGCTGCCGGCGCAGACGTTGCGCTGGGAATTAGTCGCGCAGTAGCACATCAAGCCACATACCCAAGGGACACCCATTATGTCCGATGCGGAAGTCACGCGCGGCATCGAAATTGTTCCCGGAGAAGTGGGCAAGGATCGCCTCTTCGCGGCGAGCTTCGACAATTTCTTCATCCTGGTAGTGGGTCTCGCGACGGCCATGGCCATTCCCAGCGATCAAGTCGTCGGGCGCGGCGCTGCATTGGTCGCAATTTACCTCGGGTATTTTTTTCTTTTCGAGTCGCTGGTCGGCAGCACTCCTGGCAAAGTGGTGTTTGGGCTTTGGGTCCGCCGCCTGGAAGGAGGACGCTGCTCCTGGCAACAAGCGGCGATACGCTCGCTCGCCCGGGTCGTGGAGGTCAATCCATTGCTGTTCGGCGCGCTGCCAGCCGGCATCGCGATCCTTGCCTCGTCATACGGTCAGCGTATTGGGGATATGCTGGCGGGGACCGTGGTGCGCAAGGGACGCGACTTGTAGTTTCACGTCCTCGCCATTGAGTTGACCATGAAATTCTAACGGTCACCGTTAGAATTTCATGGTATCCCCGGCGGCCCTATTTCTTCGCCGGCAGCTCCAGATCCTTCGCCGTGATCGCGACCGGCGCTCCCATCTCCGGCACGTCGCGATGAGCGGTCCACAGGATGCCATTGACCAGCGCCTGGCGAAACGGCTTCTCGCCGAAGTTCGCATGGAAGTGCCCCAAGACGCAGCCAAACGAACGGCCCCCCTTGGAATCCGGGCGTTCGTACGTCCACGCCACGGTGTGCACCTTCTTGTTCAATTCGACCTGCAGGATCGGCGTCGCCTTCTCCTTGAACTTGAGCTCCAGGTAGAACTCGTCGCGCAGATCGTATTCGCTCCAGCCCCGGCAAATCGGGTGCTTCGGATCGACTTGTTTGAGCTTCGTCGTCGTCGTGCTGAGCTTGGAGAACTTCGTGCTGAACCAACCGCCCAGGGCGTCGAGCCATTGTTCGCCAACTTGGCCCTCGGCGCCAGTGCTCCAGTGGATCGCGGTCAGGCCGACACCGTTCTTGAGCAGCAACTCGGCTTGCTCCTTGGCGAAGGGATCGAACAGCACGTTGCCGCCGTTGCGCGTGTAGAGAACGATGGCCTTCACGTCCTTGAAGGTGTCCGGATTCTTCGGCCAGCCGTTGGAGACGGCGGTCTCCACGCCGGGCGTCTGCCTGAGGCACGCAGCTAAAAGGGCGCAGTCGGTCATGTACTCGTGCGTGGCGTAGGGATGATCGCGATCCTTGCCGATGAGGAGGATCTTGGTTTTCTCCTGGGCAACGGCAGGCGAAATGGCGAATAGGGCGACGAGGATGAACAGAGCAACGCGTTTCATAATCAAACCTCCGCGGCAAGGGCTACCAGAACTTCCACCAGGGTTTTCGCGTCGGCATTCCCTTTCATTCTTCCCAGCCGTTCATGACGAAGGGGAAGGGAACGCCATCCATGTCCATGGGCGAAATGTATTTCGGTCCGCTATAGGTCGCGGCTTCGGTTGGCGTGACGGGGACAATGGCAAAGCGTTCACGATGCACCGCGAGCAGGACGACGATGTCGCCGCGCCGCACCAAGCCGTGCATCTCGACGATATCGCCCGCCAGCAATTTCGCGGAAGCAACGGCCGTCCGGGGTAGGGCATCGGGAGCGCCGCGCAAATCCAGGGGAAGCAGTTTGCCGCAGACGACGCAGCGTCCGTCGGCGCGTTTTTGTGGAACCGTGGCTGAGCAAGTAGGGCATGTCATTGCAGTCAAGTTCCGTTGGGAAAATCATTGCGAAGGACAGCGCTCTTGCCTTATACTATTAACAATGCCAATATCCGCTTGATTTCCTTTCGCAGGACCCGCCATGCAACGATGGATGCTGTCTCTTGTCGTTGTCTTTCTTTCCGGAGCATCGACTTTCGCCCAGTCTCCGGGCAAAGTCCAGTTCGCGCGCGATATCTTGCCGATCCTCTCGACGCACTGCTTCACCTGCCACGGGCCTGACGCCAAGCTGCAAAAGGCTGGGCTGCGGCTCGACCTGTTCGAGACGGCGACGAAGAAACTCAAGAGCGGCAGCCACGCGGTCGTGCCCGGCAACGTCAAGGACAGCGAGCTCATTGCGCGTGTCTTTGCCGACGATGACTCGCAGCGCATGCCGCCCAAGAGCGCCAAGAAGACGCTCAAGGATTCGGAGAAGGCTCTGCTCAAACGCTGGATCGAGGAAGGCGCCGAGTATCAACGGCACTGGGCGTTCGTCGCGCCGAAGCGGCCCGTCCCTTCCCTTACGGTAGGGGCTCATAAGGATTGGACGCGCAATCCGGTCGATCAGTTCCTGCGGGCACGCATGGAGAAGGAAGGGCTGAAGCCATCTCCCGAAGCGGATCGCTACACGTTGGCACGCCGGCTCGCCATCGATCTGACGGGATTGCCGCCGACCATCGACATGGTGGATCGCTTTGTCAACGACAAGAGCGCGGGCGCCTACGAGAAATACGTCGATCAACTCCTCGACATGCCAACCTACGGCGAACGCTGGGCGCACGTCTGGCTCGATCTCGCCCGCTACGCCGACTCCAACGGCTTCGCGACCGACAACGCGCGCACGATCTGGAAGTATCGCGACTGGGTCATCAACTCCATAAACAAGAACCTCCCCTATGATCACTTCACGGTCGAGCAGATCGCCGGGGACATGCTGCCGAATGCTACGCAGGACCAGATCCTCGCCACGGCATTTCATCGCAACACGCTGACGAACGACGAAGGCGGCACTAGCGACGAGGAATTTCGCGCGGCTGCCGTCGTCGATCGCGTCAACACGACGATGCAAGTCTGGATGGGCGTGACCATGGCGTGCGCCCAGTGCCATGACCACAAATACGATGCGATCAGTCAGGAAGAGTACTTCCGTATGTACGCAATCTTCAATCAGACCGAGGACGCTGACAAGGGAGACAATAGCCCGAACATGCTCCTCATCACGGCGGACGAACAAAAGAAGAAGACGGAGTTGGAAGGGACGATCGGGCGACTCGAAAAGGACTTGCTGATTGGCAATCCGAAGCTCGATGCGGCCCAAAGCGCCTGGGAGGCAGACAAGAAAGCGACCGACAAGGCGCCCGCGCCGATCAAAAAAATTCTCGCCCTCGACGGAAAGAAACGCAACGACGCGCAAAAGCTCGACGTGACGAAGTATTTTCGTTCGACATTGCCGGAGTTCAAGAAAGTTTCGGACGAACTTGCAATGTTGCGGAAGCAGTATGACGCCGTCAAAGGCGTGCCGACTCCGATCATGAAGGAGCTTCCTGCCGGCAAGCAGCGCGTCACGAAGATGCACTTGCGTGGCAATTTTCTCGACCAGGGTAATGAAGTCAAGCCGGGCGTGCCGTCCTTGCTGCATCCGTTGCCGAAGGACCAGCCCGCGAATCGTTTGACGCTGGCACGCTGGCTGGTGGCGCCGGAGAATCCGTTGACGGCGCGCGTCGCAGTCAATCGATACTGGGAGCAGATCTTCGGTTTGCCCCTCATGGAATCGCCGGACGATTTCGGCATCCGCGGCAAGGCGCCGACGCACCCGGATTTGCTCGACTGGTTGTCAGTGGAGTTTTCTTCGCCTCCGCCGAAAGGCGAAGGGCCGGCAGGCGGTCTTGGCTGGGATGTCAAGAAATTGCTGAAGCTGATTGTGTCGTCGGCTGCATATCGCCAGGTGACGACGGTGACGCCCGCTCTGGTCGAGCGTGACCCGGAAAATCGCTATCTCGCGCGCGGGCCGCGTTATCGCTCGTCGGCCGAGACGATACGCGATCAATCGCTATACGTCGCGGGCTTGCTCAGCCCGAAGATGTACGGCGCCCCGGTGCGGCCGCCGCGTCCGAAGAGCGGCCTGACCGCGGCGTTCGGCGGCAGCACTGATTGGGAGACCAGCGCTGGCGACGACAAATATCGCCGCGCTCTTTACACGCAATGGCGCCGCACCACGCCGTACCCGTCAATGACGACGTTCGATGCACCCGCCCGAACCGTTTGCACCATCACCCGGCCGCGCACGAACACGCCACTACAGGCTCTCGTGACGTTGAACGATCCGGTCTACGTCGAGGCGGCCCAGGCGCTCGGTCGGCGCATCGTGAAAGACGGCGGGGCGACGCTCGAAGCGAAGCTGCAATTCGGCTTTCGTTTGTGCCTGGCCCGGCCGCCGCGCGATGTCGAACTGAAGCGGCTTGTCGAGTTGTACACTCGAGCGCAGACGGAGTACGCGAAGAACCCGAAGCTCGCGCAGCAAATGGCGACCGATCCGATCGGGCCGTTGCCGGCGGGAATGCAGGTCGGTGAGATGGCGGCATGGACCGTGGTCGGTAACGTGCTGTTGAATCTGGATGAGGCGTTCGCGAAACGATAAGGTGATCCTCCGTATTCGTTTAGCGCTCGCATGGCGCCATGCGAGCGCTAAACGAATACCAAACGAATGTACCAACGCGGAGAAAATGATGAACCCAACGATGCTCCACGTCACGCGCCGGCATTTCCTGCGCGATTCCCAGCTCGGCCTCGGCGCCATCGCCCTGGGCGCGCTGATGAACGGCCAGGCGAAAACGCAGGAGCCGAATCCGCTGCGGCCACGCGCGGCGCATTATCCAGGCAAGGCCAAGAACGTCATCTACCTGCACATGGCCGGGTCGCCGCCGCACCTGGACCTCTTCGATTACAAGCCGACACTGGTGCGCCGCAACGGCGAGCCGTGCCCGGAGTCGTTCCTGCGCGGCCGGCGTTTTGCGTTCACTTCCGGTGTGCCGCGCCTGCTGGGGACGCCGCAAAAATTCGCGCAGTACGGGCAATCGGGGCAGTGGATGTCCGAGGCCGTCCCGAATCTGCACGGCGTCGCCGACGAATTGTGCTTCATCAAGTCGATGCACACGGAGCAATTCAATCACGCCCCTGCGGAACTTTTGCTCTTCACCGGCTCGCCGCAATTCGGTCGGCCGGGCATGGGCTCGTGGGTTACCTACGGCCTCGGCTCGGAAAGCCAGGATCTGCCGGGCTACATCGCGCTCGTCTCCAGCGGCACGTTTCCCAGCGCGGGCAACAGTTGCTGGAACAACGGCTTTTTGCCGTCGATCTATCAGGGCGTGCAGTGCCGCAGCTCGGGCGATCCGGTGCTGTATGTGTCGAACCCGAATGGCATGGACTCCGGGATGCGCCGCCTGAGCCTCGACGCCCTGCGCGATCTCAACGAGCTGCAAGCTAGCGAGCTGGGCAATCCCGAAACGCGCACGCGCATCGCGCACTACGAGATGGCTTTTCGCATGCAGACGGCCGTTCCCGAAGTGATGGACATCACGCGCGAATCGCAAAGCGTCATCAACATGTACGGCGCCCAGCCCGGCGCCGCCAGCTTCGCCAACAATTGCCTGCTCGCGCGGCGGCTCATCGAACGCGGCGTCCGCTTCGTGCAGCTTCACGACTGGGGCTGGGACTTCCACGGCACCGGTTCGGGCCGCGACATCAAGTTCGGCCTGCCCGTCAAGTGCCGCACCATGGACCGCGCGGTGACGGCGCTGATCCGCGATCTGAAGCATCGGGGCATGCTGGACGAAACGATCGTGATCTGGTCGGGCGAGTTCGGCCGTTCGCCGTTCCGCGAAGGCCGTACCGCCAACGGCGCGAATTTGGGCCGCGACCATCACCCGTTTTCGTTCACGCTCTTCGCGGCCGGCGGCGGATTCAAGCCCGGCATGTCCTATGGTGCGTCCGACGAATTGGGTTTTGACGTCGGTGAAAACCCCGTTCATCCACACGATTTGCAAGCGACGATCCTGCACCTGTTGGGCTTGGAGCACACGCGGCTGACGTATCGCTATCAGGGCCGCGATTTCCGGCTTACCGACGTGCACGGCCGCGTCGTGCGCGAGGTGTTGGCTTGATGATTCCGTGGCAGAAGGATTCCGATCTTGCCAATGCCGGTCGAAAAGTCATAGGGCTGGCGGGCAGCGATCGTTTCGTCGATTCTCTATGCGGAGGTGCTGCGAACTCCTTAACGATGATTGAACGGGATCGCCCAGCCCATTGACTTTCTCGCTACAAGTCTCGACAATCTCACCTGCACAGAACCGACCTCCACCCCGCTCATCCTCGGAGACCGCACCCATGAGATCCCTGCTTCTCGCCGCTTCCCTTCTGCTTTGTCCCGCCGTCGCGTCCGCTCAAGCGCCGGAGAAATTCCGCGTCTATATCGGAACCTATACCGGCAAAGTGAGCAAGGGCATCTATCAGTGCGAACTCGATCTCAAGGACGGCTCGCTGTCGGCGTCGCCGACGCTGGCCGGCGAGACGAAGAGCCCGTCTTTCCTCGCTTTTCATCCGAATAAGAAGTTTCTCTATGCGGTCAACGAAAACGACGCGTCGGTCAGTGCATTCGCCATCGACGCCAAGACGGGCAACCTCACATTCCTGAACTCGGAGCCATCCAAGGGAGGCGCGCCGTGTCATCTCGTTGTCGATGCGACCGGCAAGAACGTCCTCGCCGCCAACTACTCCGGCGGAAGCTGCATCAGCATCCCGATCGAAGCGGATGGCAAGCTCGGCAAGGAGTCGTCGTTCCAGCAACATGTGGGCAAGAAGAAGAACGGGCATTCGATCCACGTCGACAAGGCCAACAAGTTCGCTCTCTGTTGCGACCTCGGTCTCGACCAGGTCATCATCTACGGCTTCGACGCCGTCAAAGGGACGCTGACGCCGCACGGCGCGTTCGACACGCCCAAGGGGGCCGGTCCGCGCCACTTCGCCTGGCATCCCGACGGCAAGAACGCATACATCAACGGCGAATCCGACCTGACGATCATCGCTTGCGCTTACGACGCCGACAAGGGCGTCCTGACGCAGAAGCAAGTTCTCTCGACGCTGCCCAAGGATGTCAAACGCAAGGGCGGCAGCACGGCGGAGACCGTGGTCCACCCATCCGGCAAGTTCGTTTACGTTTCCAACCGCGACCCGTACAACTCGATCGCGATCTTCGCGATCGATGCGAAGACGCGCGAGCTGACCGCGGTCGGCCATCAAGGCATGGGCGTGAAGACGCCGCGCAACTTCGCCATTGAGCCGACAGGGCAGTACATGCTGGTCGCGAATCAATCGGGGGGCAACGTGATCGTGTTCCGCATCAACCAAGCAACCGGCGAATTGACGCCGACGGGGGCCAGCCTGCAAGTGCCCAGCCCGGTGTGCGTGCGTTTCATGGCGATGGAGAAATGACGTTCGACGACGCGTGTGGTTTCGCGCGATGTTACAGTCACGCGAAACCGCACGCGGACGTCGGCTCTATTTTTTTTTGGCCCGAACGCCTTTCTTCTTCGTTTTTTTCTTCGCTTGCTTGGCCACCTCCGCTTTGACCTCGCTCTTGCGGGGTTTCGTTTTCTTTGCGACGGTGGCTGTACCGCCGCTCGCTTCGTCCGACAATTCGATACCAAAGACGGCCCCGAGATCTTGCCCCTTCAGCGTGTCGCCGTCGCCTTGCAGCGCCGCGTCCAGATTGTCCGCGGAGACGGCCTGGCCGACGAGCTCCAGATGATCGACGTCGCGCAGCGTGAACAGCAACTCCGGCTCGACGTCGAGCCGAGCGCCAATGCCGTACATGACTGCGGCGAGATGTTTGCACAACCCGGCCCAATCAGGGCACGAACATGACATTTTGATTTCCTGCGGATTCGGAAACAAGCCGTCGTCTTGGCGCGACAGCCGTTCCATCACGTCCTTGTCGAACTTCCCGGTCAAGAGCTGCATGACGGAGCCGATTGAACAGGCGCAGTCTTTCTTGACGCGCTCCCAGTGGGCGGGCTTGAGCGTGTCGATGTTGATCTTGACCGTGTACACTTCCGAGCCGCTGACGAGGGCGTCGATCTGCCCGCGTTTGATGACTAGGTCGATCACGGAGCCGTTACGCACATAGGTCCGCCCGCGAGGCAAACGATTCTCATAGTCGCTATATCGTTCCAGATTCTCGCACCAGGCTTCACCCCAGAACGTGTGTGCGATCTTGCGGCCGTCGATCGTGATCGGCTGCATGGCACGGCCTTGCTTCTTGGCGAGTTTCTCGGCATGCTTCTTGGCATTGGCCTGACGTTGTGCGACGGGGACGTACGGCTTCCAGCGGTAGAACCAAGACATGAGTGAATCCTTTCAATGGATGAGGGCTTCGCCCCACGCGGACACGCTGCCGCAGCGAGGAATCTCGGGGTTCTAGGTAAATGTCCTAGCAGAACGCGTTGCCGGACGCAAGCGGTTTCGCGAGTTTTTCAGAAACCAGCCACAGTCGTGAGGAAGCGTTGCGGCTCTCCGCTCCTTTACCGTCGCGGCTCGTAATTCAATCGTCCGCCTCGGCACGCGTCAGGTCGAGAGCGACGAAACGCAGTAATTCCTCGTCGCTCATCTCGGTCAGATGCACGTCGGCGTCGTCCTGGAGGATCTGATCCGCGACGCTCTGCTTGGAGCGGATCATCGCGTCGATACGTTCCTCGACGGTGCCGCGACAGACGAATTTGTGCACGAGCACGTTCTTTTTTTGACCGATGCGGAAGGCGCGATCGGTCGCCTGATTCTCGACGGCCGGGTTCCACCAGCGATCGAAGTGGATGACGTGCGCGGCCGCGGTCAGATTGAGTCCGCTGCCGCCGGCCTTCAGCGAGATCACGAAAAAGGGCGGCCCGTCATCGCTCTGAAATTGCTTGACCAGGTCCGTCCGACGCTTCACCGGAGTTCCGCCGTGCAGCACCAGCCCTTCGCGGCCGAAGACCTGCGCGAGGTATGCCGCCAACGGCTCGGTTAACGATTGAAACTGCGTGAAGACAAGCGTCTTCTCCTGGCGGGCGACAATCGGCTCGCAGGCCGCGCGGAGACGCTCGAACTTGCCGCTGTCGGCAGGCTTGAACTCACCGTCCGCTAGGTACTGCGATGGATGATTGCACAATTGCTTGAGCTGCATGAGCAACGAGAGCACCATGCCACGCCGGGCGATCCCCTCGGCGTTTTCGAGCCGTTCCTCAAAGTCGATCAACACTTTTTGGTAAAGGACCGCCTGTTTCTTGGATAGGCCGCACTCGACGCGCATCTCGGTTTTCTCGGGCAGGTCCGGCGCAACGCTGGGATCGGTTTTCAGCCGGCGCAAGATGTACGGCCGAACGAGGCGGCGCAGCGACGCGAACGCCTCGGCATCCTCGCGTTCGTGCAGCCGTTTGACGAATTTCTTGAATTGGGCGGCATTGCCCAGCAGTCCCGGACAGCAAAAATCGAAAAGGGACCAGAGATCGCCCAGGTGATTCTCGACGGGCGTGCCGGTGAGGACGACGCGACTGGTCGCCTGCAGCTTCTTCACGCTGCGCGTCTGGCTCGACCCGGCGTTCTTGATCGCCTGGGCTTCATCGAGAACGACTAGAGACCATTGGACGTTCTGGAACCACTCCTCGCGGCGAATCAGCGGGTAAGTGGTGATAACGACATCCACGTCGGCCAGCTCCCGCGCGGGATTCTTGGCCAGCTGTGCCAGTTTGTCGGGCGCGCACTCGGAACGATGGGCGAAGACGACGCGCAACGACGGAGCGAACCGCGTCAGCTCCGCGCGCCAGTTTCCCAGGAGCGAAGCAGGCACGACGAGAAGATTGGTCGCCCCTTTGGCTTTGCCCGAGCGCTTGCGTTGCAAAAATACATCGATGATCTGAATGGTCTTGCCCAGGCCCATGTCGTCGGCCAAGCAGGCGCCTAGCCCAAGCTCGCTGAGAAACCAGAGCCAGCGCACGCCGTCGATCTGGTAGTGGCGCAGCGTCGCCTGTAGATCGCGGCCCGGTTCGCACGAGCTGTCGGCTTCGGGATGGCGCATCTGCTCCAGCGCGTCGCGCAGCCAGGGTCCGGAGACGACCTCGGACCAGTCGTGGTCGGCGCCTTCCTCCTCGGTCTTCGTGTCGAGGTCGGCGCCCGCGAGCATGCGCATGCCCTCGATGAAGCTGATGCCGTCGGGATGCTCCTCTTGTAACGTTCGCCAATGCTCGAGCGCCTCCTTGATCTTGTCCTGATCGACCTCAACCCATTTGCCGCGCAGCAACATGAGGCCTGCAGAGTTGTCGAGCAGGTTCTTGACTTCGGCGGGTGTCAGTTTTTCGCCTTCGAGCGCCATGCCTATGTCGAAACCGAGCAACTGATGGAATCCGACGGACGAGGTACGGTCCGAACCAATGCGCACCTGCACCGCGGGACGCGGAGGTTTGCGCGCGGACCACCAATCGGGCACGCGGACGACGACGCCGGCATCCTCCATTGCCGCCGTGTCTTTCAAGAAGGCGTAGGCTTGCTGGATAGTCCACGACTGCGCGGCGAACAACTTGCGGCTCTCCAGCAAGTCACGAACCAGCGCGCTCTTCTCGGCGACGCGGCGCACCGGCTCCAGTAAGGACTCGAGCTTGGCGAGGTCCTTGCTGGCTGCATACGTCTTGAGCGCCTCAGCGAGCGGAAGGTGCTGAACCTTCGATTGACTCGACAGCTTGTGCGAATACGTGGCCAGGAACGCGAACGGGCGCTCGGGCGTTTTCTTGTTCTCCGCCAGATGAAACGTGACCCGGCCGATCAGGTGCAGCAGGGGATGAATGTCGTGCAAGTAGTGGACGTATCCACCGTCATGTGCCGCCGCCTGTTGAGATGCATGGGTGCGCAACTCCGTCCACAGGTTTTCGAGATGCGGAACCGTGAGGTATTCCAGGCCAACCATCGGCGGCGAGGAAGCCGTGAGCCGAGCGAGTTCGTCCTCGCGTGGCGGCGCGATCGACGCCCATTGCCCGAACCCCGCTTCGCCGAGTTGACGCACCGCCTGAAAGAACTGCCACGCGAAGCCTCGCCAGAATGCGTAATCGCTGGGAAGCCCGTGAGCGTCATGCTGGCTGGCGAGCATCACCAACCCGGCAGCGCTCGATTCGGCGAACGCGGCTTCGAGCTTTTGGAAGTGGGAATCGGTGAGCGTGCTCTCTGTGGCGGCGTGAACGAGCTTTAGCTTCCCTGTGGGAGTGATGGCGATGCATTGGCTCATGGGGGAAAGAGTATGTCGAGGTGACGCTGCGGAGGAGAGGTCTGGTGAAGAAATCCCATTCGAGAGTTACTACGAGCTCCAAACGAAGAAGGGTCAGGACTCCACCGCGGGTGTATGCCAACCGCCCCACTCCGCGACGAGCAAGTCCGCCTCGCGCGGGCCCCAGGTTCCCTGATCGTACTCGAACACCGGCGTCGCGCTCGGGCCGAGCACGGGCTGTACGATTTGCCAGGCGGCCTCGACGGCGTCCTCGCGAGTAAACAGGATGCCCTCGCCGTCCATCGCGTCGCCGAGCAGCCGTTCGTAGGGGTCCATCTCGTCGGAGTTTTTCGCTTTCAACGCGGACAGTTCGACGGTCTCGCCGGTCCACGCCTCGCCGGCGTGCTTGACGCGGGCGCCGATGCCGATCCTTAACTGTGGGTTGAGGCGGAAACGCACGTAGTTGCCCAGATGTGGGAAGAACTTCGCGATGGGCGGCCGCTTCAGCTCGACGAGAACTTCCGTGACCGTGTGCGGCAAAAACTTGCCCGCGCGGATAAAGAACGGCACGCCCTCCCAGCGCCACGAATCAATGAACAGCCGCACCGCCGCGTAGGTCTCCACTTGCGAATGGGACGCGACGCCTTCCTCTCTGCGGTAGCCCTTGAACTGGCCGCGCACCAGGTTGTCGCCGTTGAGCGGGCGGATCATGCGGAAGACTTTGACCTGTTCGTCGCGCATGGAATCGGCATACGTTCTCGTGGGGGGCTCCATCGCCAGGAAGCCGACCACTTGCAGTAAGTGATTCTGGATAACGTCGCGAATTACCCCGGTCTCCTCGTACAACTTGCCGCGGCCGGCGATGCCGAAGTTCTCCGCCAAAGTGATCTGTACGCTCTTGACGTAATGGCGATTCCAGATCGGCTCAAGGAAGGTGTTGCCGAAGCGGAAGAAGACGAGGTTTTGTACTGCCTCTTTGCCGAGGTAATGGTCGATGCGAAAGATGTCGGCCTCGTTGAAGACGGCGTGCAGGACGCGATTAAGCGAACGTGCCGATTGCAGATCGCGGCCAAACGGCTTCTCGACGATGACACGGGCGTTGACGGCGCATTTTGATTTCGCGAGGCCCTCGATGACGGTGGGAAACAAGCTGGGCGGAATGGCAAGATAGTGCATCGGAATCTTGGCGTCCCCCAGTTCCACGCGCAGCTTGTCAAAGGTCTCGATTTTGTGATAATCGCCGTCCACGTAGCGAAGCAGCTTGGCGAGTCGGGCGAAATCGTCGTCGGACGCGCTGGGATAGAATTTCCGGACGCTTTCGCGGGCACGCTGTAGAAGCTGCTCGTTGGTCCAGTTCGAGAACGCGACGCCGATGATGGGGATGTCAAAATCACGGCGCAGCACCATCGCTTGCAGAGCGGGGAAGATCTTCTTGTACGCGAGATCGCCGGACGCGCCGAAGAAGACAATCGCGTCCGCGATGCCGATGGTCGGTTCGTCGGGATTGAAGGGGGAGTCGGACATGGGTGCGCGAACCTCTGCGGATCTGCCACGAAACGCCGAAGTTAATGTACTTCGCGCGAGTGAATTTGGCATAGCGGCTCGGCGCGGCTTGGACCTCAAGTTAAAGATTTGTTTGAATAATAGCCCGCTGCGCCAACAAGGGAATCATGGTTGATCCCTTGCTTGCGCTACGGGCTAGTAAGGGTCAATTGACAAGATTCAAATCAACAAGTTGTTTGCCGGCCTGCACGCGGATCGATAATCCCGAGGTGGCTTCCGATTCATAGCGAGCCGGCAGGGGTGTGCCGCCGATTTTTTCACCTGGGATCGGCTCGACCGCGACGCGATACTCGCCCACGGGAATCGGCGTCTTGAACGAGAAGGAGCCATCCTTTTGCAGCGCGCTCGAGTATTTTTTGCCGTCGCCGCTGACGAGCGTGACGAAGTAGCCACTGGGCTGGGCTTTGCCTTGATAGGTGATTTTACCTGCAACCTGGCCCTTTTCTACTTTGGGTCCATCGAGCTTGGGCCCGACGACCGCCTCAGACGGTTTGGTCTTGGCGCGAATGTCATCGAGCACGCTGCGTAAGGCGAAGGCGCGGTCGGCGTAGCTGGCCAGTCCGTCGCTTTTGCCAAACGCTTCGTCGATGCTCTTTTGGAGATCCGCGGCCAGAAACGGACGTACCGCTGTCAGCGCGCCTTTGTAAAGATGGAAACAGCCCGCGTGGTCGCCTTGGTCGTTGAAAAGACGCGCCCCTGAGTTGATCACGTCGCGCAGCGATTGGTTGAGGGCGGCCTGGTCGTGCTTGTCGTGGACTTTCTTGTCCTGACCCAGGCTGTCGCCAGCACAGACCAGCAAGACTAGGCCGATCGTCCCCACACCCGCGACCACCCGCCGAGTTGATTTCGTCATGGACATGACTCCGAAAAAATAACGTGGTGAATCCGCTCGCCTTTGCTCCCTCCCCGTAACCGATGAGTGAGTCTGGCAGCATTATGATCCGAATGCTGATTTCTGTGAAGGGGAATCTTGCCTTACCTGCGCAGATTCTTGGCAAACTGTGCCGTGTTGAACTAGATTTCCTGATCTTGCATCGTTTCACGCCGTCGAGATATACTCTGGATGAAGCTTGTTGGCGAGGTGGGGAAACTCTTGCGCCGTGCTTTCGCTCCCCGTCTTGCTTGATTCATGGATGAACGAGGAACGACAATGACTGTCACGACTTGCGATCGCACACCTACCGAAACCACCCTCGAAGCCCTGCGCCAGGCCGGCAATCCGTTTCGCAACTTCTTCGCGCGCAATCCCGACGATGACGTCTGCGCCCGCTATCACGTCCAGGAATTGTTCGCCACCGAACGCGACCAACTCCTCGGCGTCGTCAATCTCTTTCGCGCCAATCCGACCCTTCACTCCGAGCTAATCCCCGTGCTCGGCAACAAGGGCGCCGGCAAGACGCATCTCCTGCACTCCATCAAACACGGTCAAGGGGGTGCCGGGCAGATGCTCATCACGCCCGGAACGTATCAGAAAGACACCGACTTCCTCGAGTATCTGCTCTTCCAGATGATCGACACGCTCCTGGGCGGCGCCAAACAGCAAGGCCGACGCCCGCTCGAATTCATCAGTGAAGAGCTGGGCCGGCAGTTGCTCCTCGGCGCGATCCTCGGCATGAAGCGTGACGAACAACTGGATCTCTTTCCGACGCCGACCATCGGCCGCTGGATGCGCAGACTCGGTCTAGGTACTTCGGCGGCGCTCGAACGCATCCAGTGGTTGGTCGAGCAACTGACGCGCACCGAAGGCGCCACGCCCTTGCGTCGTCTCGCGACCATGGTCGAGCTCGACGCCGACAAGACGTGTGAGCTTCTGTGGACGCATCTCGACCGCACTCAGACGCACAACACTGCAGGGCTGATGCGCCGGCACATCCATCACGGTCTCGTGCGGGCCGCGCTCCTGGGCGACGAAGGCGAACTCGCGAATTTCTTGACCTACGGCTTCGCGGAGCTCGATTACAAGGTCAAACCGGGCCGGCAGGACCTCGTGCTGTCGTTGTTGCGCGTGTTGATGGAAGTATTCCAGAGCTTGAAGATTCCGGTCGTGATCGCGTTCGATCAACTCGAAGACTTGCTGCTGGCGCGCCGCCATGACGATGGGCACAAGGTTGCCGAGGCGTTCTTCGCGGGGTTGGTGCAGGCGATGCACCAGATCGACGGCATCTGCTTTCTCGTCTTCGCTGAGCGCGGCTTGTGGAACCGCTTCGTGCCGTCGCTCGACGGCTACATCCAGGATCGTCTCAACAATCCGGTTCACGTGCCGGGACATGGCACGATCAAAGCGTTGCGGCTCGAAGCGCCCTCGGCCGAGCTGGTGCGTCGCGTCGTCCAGGTCCGCATGCATGCCGCTCTCGACGGAACGCCGGAACAGAGCAGCTTTTTCGAGGTCTATCCCTTTACGGATGAGCAGGTGACGCAGATCGCGCGCACCGAGCCGACCTTGCGCGACATGCTTCAGGAGTTCCGCCGGTTGTTCGATCATGTCGTGTTCGGCGAAGTGCAAAAGGCCGCCTACGATATGGACCCGCCCGGCGTCACAACCACGCACCTTCCGATTGCTACAGTGTCCGGGATCGATGGTGTCGGTCCGGCGGTGAAGTCGGCGGTCGTTGTCGAGGTACCTGCAAGGTCGCCCGTCATGCCGCGCGCATCGGCGGATGCGTTCGATCTCGTCAGCATGTGGGAACACGCTCTTGCGGACGCGCAGGCCAATCTGGTGCCGGAAGGCTCCCTCACCGGGGCCACGCGCGAGTTGCAAGCGGGTCTTGGCGCTTTCCTGCAGGTGTGCCACGAGCACGGTGTCAAGGTAGGTCCGTGGCGCCTTCAGCATGTCGTGCCGGAGTTCATCTTCAGCGAGCATCCGACCTATGGCGTCATGGCGATCGCCCACTGGGTCTGCAAGGACGGGCAGCCGTGGAAGGTCGGCGTCGGCCTCTTCCTTGGCCGCGGCGCCGGCAAACCACGCGATCTCGAAATCAAGCTCGCGGCGCTGGGCATGACGCCGAGCGTTATCGATCATTTGATCCTGTTGCGGCCTGACGACGACGTGTCGTTGACGGGTAAGAGCAAGACTGTCTGGCAAGAGTCCGAGCAAAAAGGGCTGCACGGCCGCTTGGAGCCGATGCAAGTCGAGCACTTCACGATGCTCTACGGTTTTCCGCGCTTCTTGGCGGCGCTTGGGGAATCGTTGCCGCCGGGCCAGGCGTTGCCCAATCTCGCGGACCTGATTCAGAATCGCTGCGACAAACTTTTGGAACAGGTGTGCATGCCAATCTCGACGTAGCGAGACGCGGGTTCATGCTAGCCGGACACGCAAACGACGGAAGATTTGCTCCGCCGCTTGCGCGTCCGGCGAACACGCGTTGAAACGAACGCGATACTCCATAAGTCATCCGCGAGCGGCTCCCGGCTTGGCGAACGCCGAGCCGGGAGCGGCGCGAACAAGGGCCGCGGCGATGACCTATGCAGAGGCGATGCAATTCTGGTTTGCCCGCGTCAACTACGAGCAAAAATCTCCGCAGTTCGGCGACTTCAGGCTCGACCGCATGCGCCACCTGCTCGAACGGCTGGGCAATCCGCACCAGCGGTTGCGTATCATTCACATCGCCGGCAGCAAGGGCAAAGGCTCCACGTCCGCCATGCTGGCGTCGATCCTCGAACACGAGGGCTATCGCGTCGGGCTATTCACGTCGCCGCACTTGGTCACCGTCGAGGAGCGCATCCAGGTTGACCGGCAGAGCATCGCCGAGGACGAGTTGCGCAATCTCTTAGGTGAGATACGCGCGCGGACGCCCACCGCGCTTGAACGCGAGCTGACGTTTTTCGAGATCGGCACCGCCCTGGGTTTCTTGCACTTCCTGCGCCGGCGTGTCGACTTCGCCGTTGTCGAGGTCGGTCTCGGCGGCCGTTTTGATTCCACCAATGTCTGCGATCCGCTCCTGTCCATTATCACGAGCATCAGCTTCGATCACACGCAGATGCTCGGCAACACGCTGGCCAAAATCGCCGTTGAAAAAGCTGGCATCATCAAGCCGGGCCGGCCAACTATCAGCGGCGTGCGCGATGCCGAGGCGAGGCAAGTCATCGTCGACATCTGCCGAACGCGCGGCGCCACACTTCGGCAAATCGACGCCGACTTCCGCTACGTCCATGAACCGGCGCTGATCGACTCGGCATCCGAGCGCTGGCCGAGAGTCGCCGTCACCATCGCTCAGCGTGCCTGGCCGGCGTTCACGCTGGGCTTGATCGGCGAGCACCAGGCACGCAACGCCAGCGTCGCTCTCGCCGCCGTCGAGCAACTGATCGACCTGGGCATTCCGATCGGCCAACGCGCCATCGCTGACGGTCTTGCCAATGTGCGTTGGCCGGCTCGCCTGGAAATCGTCGCCCGTCGGCCACTGGTGTTGCTCGATTGCGCCCACAACGTCGCCTCTGCCCAGGCGTTAGTCGAGGCGCTGACCGATTCTTTCGCGCGCTCGACGCCGAAGGCGCGGCGCATGCTGATCTTCGGGGGCAATCGCGACAAGGATCTCGCCGGGATGCTCGAACTGCTTGCGCCGTTGTTCGAACGCATTTTTCTGACGAACTCACAGGGCACGACGCGCTGCGCCTCGCCCGAGCAACTCGCGACCATGCTCCCCGCCGACGCCAGGCCACGCAGCATTTTGTGCGCGACTGCGCCGGACGCCTGGCGCCGCGCCCACGCGGAAGCGAGTTCAGACGACCTGATCTGCATCACCGGCTCGGTCTTCCTCGCGGGAGAATTGCGCCCCCTCGTCGGCCCAGCGAATGAACCCCGGGGAACAAGAGGAATACCAAGAGGATCTGGTCAATAGCGCGCGAGCCGGGGCGTGCGCAGAATAGTTGCGTCATGATCGATAATTCATCTTGCATTTCTCCTGGCATTTTCCTCTGTTCCCTGCGGCTCACTCTCTGGCAGGACCCGTGAGCGGTGTCGCTTTTTTGCTGGCTTTCCGCAAGGAACCTGGTAACGTATCATCCAATCGACAATACCCACTCAAGGAGATCGCACCCATGGCGGGACTTGCGCGCATTTCTGTCGTCGTCGGCTTCCTACTCATTCTCACATCGGACGCCCCGGCATTTCATGGACGGTTCGGGATCTGGCATTCCTCGGCCTGGTCGTCGTCCTATTACGTGCCGGCGCCGTACTGGTATTACTGCCCGCCGGGCCCGCTGGTGGTGCCAGTCCCCAACGCGCCGCGTTCGACTTATGCGAAGCCGACTCCCGCGCCGCCGTCGCAAACCATCGAGCCGCCGCTGCAAAAAATGATTAGCGATTCGCGCGCGCCGGTCCTCATCACAACTCGTTCGTCCGAGCGTGGCGTCTCCACGGCGAGCGATCGTTGCCGGGTCGGCTTTTGGAACCTATCAGGCCGCGACGTGATGTTGACGATCGACGGCAAAGCCTGGTCGCTACCGAGTAACCACATGGTGACGCTGGAGACGGAGCGTCAGTTCGCCTGGCACGTCGATCGACAGGCGCAGAATCTAGTGCGCGTCACGGAGGGAATGGCTACCCATGAAGTGGTGTTGCGCGACTGAACGTGGCGGCATCAAGCGATGTTGATTGCGATCGCTAAGCGGGAACCGATCAGGAATTCGGCGGCGGTTCGAGCGGCACGAGACCGATGTCGTCGGGCACCTCCATGGCGAATGGGCTGGCTGCGCCGTTGCTCGCGGCCTGATTGGCCTGTCCTGATTCGGGCGGCTTCGGCTTCGCTTGCAGAATAAGGAAGGACTCGCCATCCTCGACCATCGGCATCGGCGCGTCATGTGATTGATCGTGATCGAGCACCCTGGCGGGAGGATCGCCGTTGGCCGCTTTGACGCCGTCCTGGCGTTCCTGCCCGGTCTGTTCCGCCAGCTTGACCTGATAACGCATGTTGCCGATGGTCAGTTCGTCGTCGGGCTGCAGGTTGCCTTCGACGACTTTGATGCCGTTGATGCGAATGCCGTTGGTGCTGCCCAGATCGCGTACGACGAGATGATCCTCGACGAGCGCGATGCAGCAATGCCGCCGCGAGATCTTGGGCGAAGGGATTTGCACGTCGCACTCTTTATGCCGACCCAACAGGATGATGGGCTTATCGAGGGAGATGTTCGTCCCTTCAAAAAGCGCGACCAAGTGGGGAGCAAACGCGGGCTTCACGGCGACGGCTCGATTGGAAAGGGATCTCTCCCACCATCCTAAACACTGCACTCGTCAAGTGCAATGGCGCGTTCCGGAAATCGGCTGTTCTAAATTCACAATATGCCCTTCGCCAGCACCGCCACAGACCCCGACGCGTCAGCGAGATATCGATGCGCCGCGCTACAACGTCCACCCCTTGCGATACTCCCTCCGCAGGTAGCGTTCCGCGTTGGCGTTGCCGGTAACGCGGCCAGTGCGGCCGTCGTATTGCAGTTTGCCGCCGGCGCGATAGGCGACGTTGCCCAGCAGCACCGTTTCGGCCAGGGCGCCGGAGTAGTCGAAATTGCACGTCGTCGCGCCGCCGGTGCGGATCGCTTGCAGCCATTCACGCTGATGGCCGATGGACGCTGCGATCGTTTGCCGGGGGCGTACGAAATCGCGCGGCTCGCGCAGGAAGCGATGCTGGCCGTAGTTCGCCAGGAGGGCGCCATGCTCGCCCTCGAAAAGGACTCCGGACGCGTAGCCGTCGTGCGTGATCTTGCCGTCGAGGTCGGGGCCGTTGACGCCGTGATACCAGGTGAGATGCACGCCGGCGAGTGTGCCGCGCGCGGGGTACTCGTAATCGACCTGCATCTTGTCGGGGATCGCGTTGTCCCCCTTGTAAGTTATTCTACCTACGGACGTGACGTTGGTCGGATGGCGCAGGTTCAAGGCCCAGTGCGGCAAATCCATGTAGTGGCAGGCCATGTCCGCCAAGACGCCGCCGCCGTAGTCCCACCACCAGCGCCAGTGGAAATGAACCGATGTGTTGGTGCCGGTGCGGAACGGCGGATAGCCACGCTCCGGGGCGGGGCCCAGCCAGAGGTTGTAGTTGAGCCCATTGGGCGTCGGCGTCCTCTCTTTGACGTGAAAGCCCGCTTGCAGTTGCGTATTGCACCAGACCTTGACGCGGCGAATCGAGCCGAGCACGCCCGACTGCACGATCTCGACGACGCGGCGATAATTTTCGCCGGCGTGAATCTGCGTCCCCATCTGCGTGACGACTTTCTCGCGGGCGGCCGCCTCCATCATCAGGCGAACTTCCTGGACCGAGTGCGCCAACGGCTTCTCGCAGTAAACGTGCTTGCGCGCCCGCAGTGCCGCGAGACCGGCGAAGGCATGATGATGGTCTGGCGTCGAGATGACGACGGCTTGCACGTCCTTCTGCTCGATGAGCCGGCGGTAATCCTCGTGGAAGCGCGCATTTGGAAAACGTTGGCGCACCGGGGCGGCGCGGTTGGCGTCAACGTCGCACAGGGCAACGATCTCGGCCAGGCCGGATTTCTCGACATGGTTGAGGTTGTCGCCCCCCTTTCCCGCGACGCCGATGATGCCGACGCGAATCCGCTCGTTGACGCCAGGCTGGCGCTCGCTGGCGCCTATCGGATTGACGAAAAATCCCGCCGCGCCGAGCGCGGCCGAGCCTTGCAGAAATTTGCGGCGATGCATGCGACGCGTCATGATGCGATTCTCCCAGAGTTGGAGGTATTATCGCACGACGGCGCGTCGATGCAAGCGTGATTGGCGTGAACTTGAGGACCGACTCCAGTGTCCTTGTTGAGGTGGGCAGGGCCTAGCGGATGTAATACACGATCACTTGACCCGTGTAGATGCTCGGGTTTGTAGTCTTGGTCTTGGTCTTGTTCTTCGACGAGGTCGGCTCGGTAGTCCCCGTGACATTTACCTGGCCTTTGTCCTGCGTCCAAGTGAAGGCGGGGGGCGTGTCATCCCTGGCCATCGGCTTGTCGTCCTTGACCTCGTAATACAGAACACGGCCGGTAACCGAGAAGGATCGCTTGTGCGTCATTTTCTTGGCGCTGGAGAAGCCGAATGAGAACGTTTGCGAATCGACGCGAAAATCGCTGCCGTGCGTGAAGTTCCCCTTGTCGAGCTGCATGTAGGCGGCGGGGACCGCTCCGGTGAATAACGCATTCTGATAGTCTTGCATGAACTTGGACTTGCTGAGGAATATCTTGAAATCCCCCTTGGGATTGATCAAGCCATTGACGGTCTGCACGTTGTTGAACACGATCGGCATCAGCCCGCTCTTGAGGAAGTAGTGCCCCGCGGGGAATTCCTTGCTCGACCCGAATGGAATGACGCTCCAGCCGGTATAGAGAAAACCTTCCGGCGCGGGTTTGACCCCTTTCATGGGCTCCGCATCGGGCTTGGCAAGTTGCGAGACGAAGGTCGCGACGTGAATATCCTGTCGAGAGACATTCACGATCCGCACCTGTGCCGGCGCGAGGCCGACCAGGACTGCGAGGAAAAGAACGGCGAGGCCGAAACGGACAACGGGTTTCATTTCAAGAACTCCCAGGGCGTGCACCAGCGCGAATTGCAAAGCAGCTTCCACCAAGTAAGATGGATTATACCCGCGAATCGTGGTTGAACCAGGACAATCGTGGTTTTGCAGCGCCCCCGTAGCTCAGGTGGATAGAGCATCGGTTTTCTAAACCGACGGTCGCAGGTTCGAGTCCTGCCGGGGGTACTATCTTCTCGCCGTTGCGAACGCTGATCCCCGCGGGTTTGCGACTTACCCGCGACAGGCGAATCTCCGCCTCCACGAAGAAACGCGGTTCCCGCAACGGGTTCCAGCATTCCCGTCGGTCGCCAACGCTCTCCTGATTGATAACGGAGACAAAGGCCGACTAGCGTTTCCGCACCTCTGGCGACCTTCCCGGCGCAAACTCTCGGTGTCTCTCTAGGCTGCACCGCTACGGTTTAGATAGTGGTTGTGGCCGACCCACCGCATGGAACGAACGCATGGGATACGCGAGGCGCGGTTAAAGATCGAGCGGTTCCTGTTCTTCGGTCATTTAGACGGCACGCCCAGTCGCGCGGCGAATGCGTCGAGGGCCGAGTCCACGGCCTGGCCAAACTGGAGCCGATTGTGAACGCTGGTGAGGCAGCCCAGAAAGACGAGGCTTGCCAGGTGCAGGCGCCCCCCGATCCCCTCCGGCGATGGCGACAGGTCGAGCAGCCCGAGCGACTCGTCGTCTGCCACATCGAAATGGCTGAATGCATCACCCGCGTGAGCCACTTCCGACTGGTCGCCGTAGACCATGACGTAATATGAGGCCACTCCTAAAGAGGCGGCAAGGTCCTTCACCGTCAGACCAGCCGGTCCCTTCTTGAGGGCTTTCCACCACGCCTCACCAACCGAGTTCCTTGCCGCTGTGGCCTGCGCTGTGATCGTCGCCTGGTCGCCGAGAATATCCATGCTTGCACTCAGTTCCGAGCGCTCGCCCCACTCCCGCAAACGCTTCTCGGCCATCAAAGCGGCGCGTGCACCGTAAAGCTGTGCGCGGAATCCCGTCGTGAGTGGCCGCGACGCGTCGATGTCAACTTCGGCGCCATCCCTTCTTAGAACCACGAGTTCCTTCAATAGGAACTCGAGCGCGAGTGCGGTCTCAAACAAGGCTCTCGTCAGGACTGTCACCTCGCTGCCGAAGCCAGCCTCACCCACCATAATGATCGTGCGAAACTGTTTGCAGGCCTTTGCATAGAGGCCGAGGGCCAATAACGTCGTCAAATCGCCGATGCCTGGGACCGGCGACGAAGTGACACGAAGGTTGCCATTGCCGTCGCTGCCCAGCATTTCCAAAGCCTGTCGTAGCAGTTCGCGGGCTTCGGCGACTTCTTTCTGGGCATTTGCCTTGACTTCCGAACGTACCTCGTCTTCAAACGGCAGCATGATTTCAAACCTCGTCGGGAATCCTTCTGGAAGCGAATACCTTGGAGACACGGAATGCTTAATCCGGTTCAGGAAGTAGCCAGTGCGGAATCCCAATCGAACGCAGCAATGTCTGAGATAACTGAGCACGAGTATTTCGTGTCGATGCCGCGTCTCTTTGCCAGATCTACCCAAAATCGCTCGGTCGCGACCACCTGGCAAGATGGAATCGCGAGAGACAGCGAGCCGATGTCGAGCAAGTCGTTGGCCTCCCAAACGCGCGATGTCTGGCGGTGCCGCTGCGTGTGCAGCTCAAGTTCAACGTGAAGGAATGGAATCGACCCCCAGAAATCCATGAGCCTTGCGGTTCCAAGGGTTGCCCATTGATCGAGGCTCTTGCCGACACTTCGCAGGCTGTTGCACAACTTGTCTTGTAGCTTAAGAGTCAGGCCAGCAGCATAGGCCCGTTGCAGAGTGTCCAGATCGGAACCCGCAGCGGATGCCCGAGCCGATTCATTGTTTCGTGCTCCGTCCGCGCCGATTCGGCGGACAGCCTCGAGCCCCGCGATGCGATGCGCGTTTTCGTGAAACGAAAGAAGGTCTATCCACGCTTCAGGACTGTCCAGAGCCGATCTCAACAGGTCGGCTCGAATCGGTGAGATTCCGAGTGCATGTCGGACATCGAAGTTGAAAGCTGCCTCGACTCCACGAGCAAATGGTGACGTGGGAGGTCCGGGTGATTTGGCGAATCCGAAAATCGTCGTCACGGCCCAGTCGAGGCTAGGCTGAATCATGTGTGCAGCGGCGCGAAGAACAACTCCCTGACTCAGCTCAGTCATTAGCTTGGCAAGGTGAATGCGCTGTTCTGGTTTGGGAGACTTCGCGGTCTCGATGATGTGAATCGCGGTCAATGGGAGAATAGCCCGGCCGAGGCGCACTGCTTCCCTTAGGGCGCTAAGCGCAGGCAAAAACTGAGCACCGTCAGGCTTTGCGGTAGCAGCCTTGGCGAGGTCAATCCACTTGTTCTGATCGAGAAAAACATATCGCATGCGGCACGTCTGGGCTGCGCGTTCACCGCGACAGCGTCTGCGAAATCATGAGGTTAGTTGCAGGACGACGCGCAGCGCTTCGTCTTCATCTGAAATAATCTGTGTGGCAAACACTCGCCCGAAATCCAGGAGCGGGCTTGTGCATGCTGTCCGAAGAAATTTCTCGGTGAAAAACACGTCACAATAGGGGATTGCCGCAGCGGCATGTCGGATATCGAAGAAATCCTCGAACTCGAATGGGCGCCGGCGCAGCCATCGTATGTACGAGTGCAGACCGGCCAGAATACGTATTAGCGGCAACGCCGAATTCGACTTCTTGGCGGTCGCGATGCTGTAGATCAGGTTCAGGCAGCTCTGCGCGGCCTCCGACCCATCGCGAATGTCATGGTTGGCGGTACTGGGTACAACCGTCGCAATGTGGCGAGCGACTGCATCAATGATGTCCTTGCGATGGTCTTGAATCAGCCCAGAAATCTCTTCATCGAAGACTTGGGGAAAACTCCGCATCGCTGACGCATGCTTTGCCGACGACTCCGTTATTCTGCGAGCAGTTTCACGGGATTCCTGATCACAGTCATCTTCGGGGACAGGAGTGTCCGTGAGCAAGTCCTCAAGAGATCTCGTCCACATGTACGACAGAAAGGCTTTGTTGATCGCGGTGTCTTCAGCCTCGCCCCAGCCCGATATTGTTGGGGTGCCAAGGAAACTGTAGGGCTTCACCCACACCGTGCGGCAAGGATGTTCGGGCAGCTTCTTCCTTGAAATCACTCCCTCCAGCAAGTGATTCAGCTCACATTGGAAGCGATCCAGGGAGTTCTTGATTACGACTCCTTTGCTGAGTCGATCTATCATGCGCACGGTCTGCATTCTGCGATCCGTGTTGCCTTGTCGGTCGAGTTCGAAGAAGACGCTTTCGGTGATCGGACACACGATTCGTCCGGACTCCACGCCGGCCACAAGGGCAGCGAGTAGTTCCCGATGAACGGCTCGCTGAGGCGAATCCAGATTCGCGTCTCGAAGGAAAATCCAATACCGGAGATCGAGGTAGATGCGCACCTTCTGAAGCACCTCGTTTGCCAGACTTTCCTCCAGGGCAGCGAGATGCGCAGCAAACGAGATATGCGGCTGGGAACGTTGGTGTTCCAGCAGCGCAGTCATGTCGTCGCCGAGTTGTAGATCAATTCGAGGCACCAACCTGCTCCTTCATTGCTTCTGATGCGCCCCGGATGTCCGTCTCCACTTCTATTATCTAATGACAAGCGTGTCGCCACAAGGTTCGTGTGCGCCAACCCGCCAGACACAAATCCATCGAGCTCGCATTCTTTGCGATTGCAGGAAAAAAGCAGTTTTCTGAAAATACCGGACATCTCGCGATTTTCGAGCATACATAACCGACAGGTCACTTTTTTCGTGGAGCCTGTCGCAAATGGTGGACTCACCTCTCGCTTCTGAATTAACGCCAGACGAACGTCTCAAGCAAGTTGCTGCCATTTTCGCTCGCGGCGTCCGGCGCTACCGTCGCCGGCTGCGTCGCAGCGAATCCTGCCCCGAAAAAGAAGTTCAAAAATCTTCGGCAAATGGCCTTGAGGTTGGCGACGACCCGAGGCTCAGTGTGTCTCGGCGTATCGGGGTTTAACGAACCGAGAACCAGAGGGCCTACCATGAAACTCGAGATCGAGAAGGAAGTCGCTGCGCTTCAGCAGATGCCAACGGGGCAACTCTGCGAGCGCTACGCCGAGCTATTCGGCGAACCGACGCGGACGCGGAACCGGACGTACTTGGTCCGCAAGATCGCATGGAAGCTTCAAACCCTGGCCGAGGGTGACCTTAGCGACCGGGCACGTCGGCGAGCCGAGGAACTGGCTCGCGGCGAGGAACTGCGAGTCATGCCGCCAAAGTCCACCGAGGCGGCGTATCCGGCGGCGGTGGTGACGCGCGAAGTTATTTCGACTGATCCGCGACTGCCCTCGCCCGGCACGGCGATTGTTCGCGAGTACAAGGGCCTGAAACTGCAGGTGCTTGTGCTGGCGGACGGCTTTGAGTTCGAGGGCAAGCGTTACAAGTCGCTCTCGGCGGTGGCCAAGAAGATCACTGGCTCGCACATCAACGGCTATCGCTTCTTTGGGCTGGAGGAGCAGCGATGAAGCGCACAACCACCGCAAAGCCCGCGGCGGCGAACGTCCGCTGCGCCATCTACACGCGCAAGTCCACTGAAGAGGGGCTGGAACTGGAGTTCAACTCACTTGACGCCCAACGCGAATCGGGCGAGGCCTACATCGCCAGCCAGAAGCAAGAGGGCTGGTCGTGCCTTGCCGACCGCTACGACGATGGCGGCTTCACCGGCGGGAACATGGAGCGTCCTGCCCTGAAGCGACTGATGATGGACATCGAGGCGGGCAAGGTCGATTGCGTC
>SYHD01000106.1 GCA_005799265.1 Planctomycetia bacterium
TGCCTCACTAGCCAGCAGCGCTAGCAAGGGCAACAACGGACATCCCTTGCTGGCGCTGCGGGCTAGTGAATGAGTCAATCCTGACCGCGTGCAGTATAATCCCCTTTTCGCCCACACCGTAAATTTCCGTGCAAAACACGGCTTCCCGGCAGCGTTCGTGATCGTGTATCCACGACAAAGGCAAACTATCCGTGAGGATGGGACGCAAAGCCATGGGTCCGGCTTCCCGAAGAAGCGGATCGCCAGGCTACCGAATGGAGTGGTCCACACGATCAGCCCTCGCGCCAAGCGCGAAGGCAATCGTTCGTTGCCCGGAAGGCCGATGTTCCGCGCCGAGGAGAGTTTCCACGGCGTCTTCGCAGGGACCTTCCAGTAAGCCTGCGTCGCTTTTTTCTCTGGACCAGAGAGGTGGTATCATGTTGTCGCATTTCAAGCAACTCGTCGTTCGTTTCCTCAAGCAAGAAGACGGCCCCACGGCGGTCGAATACGCCGTGATGTTGGCTCTCATCATCGTGGTGTGCGTCGCGGCCATCACGACGTTGGGGCAAAACGCCAATACGACTTTCGGTTCGGTCGGCACGGCCATCGGCAGCACCTCGTCGTGAACCATGTCCGTGGTCCGTGGCAAGTTCTCTGGATCGTCGAGTTCTTGCCACCGATCTCGGACTACGCGCTACGGACAAAAAAAGAAACCTCGCCACCGAAGTGGCGAGGTTTCGCGGAGTCGAATCGAGGAGGGACGATTATTTGCAGCTGCGGTTGCAGTCGCGGTTGCAGTCGTGCGCCAAGCGGCCACGCAGGTTGGCGAGCAGGTTGCCGCGGTTGCAGCAATCGTTACCGCAGGCGGCCGGGGCGGCCGGGGCGGCCGGACGTTGCACCAGGCGGGTGCAGTTCACGGTCGTTTCGCAAGGAACGCACACGCGAACGGTCTTGGTGGCCTTGCACGGAACCTTGCGGGTTTCGTACACGGTGCACTTTTCAACGCGATTCTCGGTCACGCATTTATAGGTGCAAACCTTGACCTTCTCTTCGCGAACTTCTTGCTTGCAGACCGCAACTTTGCACTTGACGGCTTCGGTCACGCAAACCTTCTTGCACACCGTCACCGGGCAATTCTTGTATTCCGGGCAGCAAACCCAATGCTTCACCGTCTTGGGGCAGCTGGTGTTGCAAGTGTTCTTGGCCGGGGCGCAACGGTCGTGGCAACCATGGCCGAGACCGTCGAACAGCCCGCCGAGACCGCCGAGGAACGGCTTCACTTCGCGGGTTTCCCAGTGGCCCAGACGAACGAGCTGCTTCTTCGTGCTGGTTTCCTGGACATACTTGTAGCTGGTCTTGTTGACGGTCCGTTCCTCGTAGACCGTGACGTTCTTGCAAACCTTGCGGGTTTCTTCCGTCCAGACCGGAACGCGTTTCTGCACGGTCACGGTGCGTTCCTTGACGACCGGGACACATTCGGTGCGGAACGTGTCGTACGTTTCCGTGCGACACTCGACCTTATAGGTCGTCCGTTTGACTTGGTAGCACTCGCGAACCCATTGCGTACAGCCGACGTTGCGAAACGCGACTTTGGAGGTTCCCGATGCACAGGGATCACAGCCACGAGGCGCCCGAAAATCAGCCCGTACGGGCGAAACCGCCACGGCGGTAATGGCGCCAATCAACAGTGCGAGACGAAGAGGTTGGCAGACCATGCCTTCTCCTTGGTAGTACACGCCGATCCGGTTTCCCTTTACGGACACGCCCGCTAGGTTAGGATCGACAACCGAGTGATTGTTTACACATCACTACTATGCCCAATATCGGCGAGTTGGAGAAATGACACAGAGCAAGAAGTACGGAAAAGCCACCAAATTTATAGCGACTCTTCCGGGCACGCCAGAATCAACAATAATCCCATGCGCGCACGTTCGTGCGATCACACCACTTAACCCGATTGCGAAGGCTGCGTTCCGTGGCAAAGATTTGCCTACCCCTGGAAATTCGTAGAATTGTGCGATCTCGCTCACACTGCCTCACGCCCCAAATAGGTTCGTCTGGATCAATGCTCGCGATTTGCCTGATCGGAAACATCACACGACCAACGTAATAAAGCTGCGCTATGCCTGGAAATGACAAACGGAGAGATTTCTCTCTCCGTCGTCAAGCCTAATTTGCCACCATTCCGAAATCACAACCCTTTCTTCTTGGTCTCCTCAGGCGGCTTCTTCGTCTTGGACGGCGGAATCGGCGGATTTCCCTTGCCTGCGTCGCGCGGCGGGTTGCCGATTAACGGCGTAGGGGCCGGCGCCGTCGGACTGGTCTTCACCCTATCCTTCGGTGGAATGGGGCCCGAGATCCCCTTCGGATCCCCCTGGAACGGGTTCTTGCTCAGATCGCCGGGTCTGGTCGGCAGATTCGTCAACGGCGGCATTTTCAGCGGCGGTGGCGGGTTCTTTGCCGCTCCCAACCCGATCGGCGCGACCGGCGACGTTTGCGACACGTTCAACGAGGCCGTGCGCGGCTTCGTCAGCGGCGCCGATCCACCGATCGTCGGCGCCGTCTCCGTCTTGCGTCGATCCGCCGCCATGGTCTGTTGGACAGCCTGCGTCGCGTCACGCACCTGAGCGCGCGTTGCCTTGTCGATGGGCACAACACTCTGCCCGCGTGCCGCCACCACGGTTCGCGTCGGTGCAATCACATTGGTTACGTTCGTTACATTGGTTACATTCGTCACGTTCTTGTGCACAATTATGTTCTGCTGAACCAATGTTCGCGGCGGAACTGGCGCGCGGCCCGAATGGCGTTCGATCACCAAGGCTACTTGCGTGTCATGCCAGCGTGGGTTATCCCTATAGACCCAACGTTGATGCACCACAATCGGTTCATAATAACGACGACTATAAACCACGGAAGGCTCGTAACCTATCGCGACATAACGCGGACCATAGTAGTCGCCGAAGTAGTAGGATCCGCATGATGCCCGCACAAACAGCGTATCCAGCACAATCGTATCGCGCACCGCATAGCGAGGCGTGTAGACATAACGAGGCCCGACCACCACCACATCGACAACCACGGGCGCATACAGAACGCCGCGCCGGGCAATAGTGTAGTCCCAATACCCCGCGACGAAAACGTAGCCGTAGGGTGTCCAGCGATAGTGTGAAGGGACATAGACGTGGTCCGGGCGAACGCGCGTCCAGTAGCCGGCGCGCCAGGCAAAGCGATCGCCGGTCCACATCCAGTAACCGGGGACGTGGAACATATCTTGCCCTGGAGGCTCGCCAGGGGGCGCGAGGTTCGGCGCCGCGGGAGGCTCCGGATAATAGGTGACCGCCTGTGCTCTGGTTGCTTGTGCATTCGTCCAGAAACCCGGGGCGTACTGCCAGTTGCCGCCGACTTCGCGCCAATAGCCTGGAACCCATTCCTTGTCCGTAGGCTTCACACGCCAGCAGCCGCTGACCCACAGATAGTCCCCTCGGTCGTCATCCCAGCTCCAGTAGCCACCGATCCAGACCACATCGCCTTCGGGCTTTTCATCCGGCGGCATCTCTTCAAGCGGCGCCGGCGGTTTCTTACCAAGGTGCGGCGTGGCCTTCGGCTCGGAGGAGGGCGACGCAAATGCCTCGTGAACGGGGCCGCGCGCCAACACTTCCACACCCTTGGGAACCTCCGACTCAACCTGAGGCGGCTGCAGCTGCACCAGTGGCGGAACAAGCTCTTGCGAAGGCACGGGATCGGCGCACATGACGCAAAGACCGAGCATGGCGATGACGGACAGTAATCGGGAAACATGCATGAGCATAGGCAAGATCTCCACGAGGCGAAGACGAGCGCCAGGCGCGGACGCTCCCGCATCGAGAAGAGCTTCTAGCGTTATCGGGGCGGATTTGCCAGGGCAACCGAAATGCTATTTGCCGCGAAACACACGAACGACACGGAACGTGGAATCGGCGGGAATACCACACCCATCCTTTTCGGCTTTTCGTGTCGTTTGTGTGTTTCGTGGTTGATTACGTGCTCAGCGAGCTTTTTCTGCGGTCGTGAATAGCCAGGTTCGCCGGGTGAGGACACCGTCGACGAAGGCCTCGACGGTGACTTCGTAGGTCCGCCCCGGCTGCAAAGACGTGAGCGGGTGGACGGCGATGGTTGGACGAGTCAGGTTCTTGTGCAGCGGCTTCTCCGGCGAAGAAACCCAGACGTTGACGTTGTCCCCCTTGACGTCCCTGAGAACTGCCTGGGCGGCGCGCAGGCTGGTTTGCCGGGGGAAGCTCATGGTGATCGGGAAGCCCGCACTTGCCTTGACGCCGTCGAGCGTATCGAAGCCCAGGCATGGGACATCGGTCTGCTCCGGGGCCGGGTACAGGAGTACGCGCGCGTCGCCGATGCCACCGTTGACGTCGAGAACGCAGCGCCAGCCTCGGCCGACATCGAGAGAGCAGCCGAAGCCGAGGCGTTCGAGACGCGGATTCAGGACAGGCACGCGGTTCAGAAAGGTCGCCATCAAGTCGTCGATCTGCATGAGCGGCGTCGGCGCGTTGCTGAACACGAACGCTTGCCGGGCCGAGCGCCGGCCTTCGTCGCTATAACCAGGCAGCAGCGGGTCCTCATCGTTGACCGAGGCGTTTTTCTTCATCAACACGTCCGCGTTCTTCACCAAATACTCCGCATGCCGTTGACAGCCCTGGGCGAGCTTGTCATCCAAAGTGACGGCGGCAAGCCCCGCCTGAGCGCGATGTACGTTGAGCCGTTCCAGGACCAGGCGGGCCGCAGCCTCGACGCTCAAGCCCGCTTCGCCGGTCGTGAATTTCCATTTCTTCTCCCAGGGTTTGCCGGCCAGCGTGCCCTGAAGTTGAATGTGATACTTCGTCCTGACGGCGAGCGGGTCCTTCGCGATAAAGCAGACTGTGCTACGTTGAGCGTCCGCGAAGTCCTTATTAGCGAGTTTCTCCGGCGACGAGAACCAGCACGGGACTTCCTTACCCTGCTCATCGGTCAATTTACCAGTCGCGCCTTTCAACGGCTCGGATTCCGGAAACGTCGCGGTGATGGGATAGCCGGCGCGGCCGTCCTTGTCGTCAACAATCGGATTCGGTTCTTCGCCGCCAAGTGGAAAGTGCAGCGGAACACCGACCTGGTCGGCCGCGGGATAATACACCACCTGCGAACGTGGCTCGGCACTACGTCCCGTCGTAACGTTGAGTACGGTGACCCAAGCCTGCCGTCGGCCACGCGCACACGCGAAACCAATGCGCTCCAGGCGGGGATCGAGGATTGGCACGCGGTGATACAACGTCGCCATCCACGCGTCGAGGCCGTCGAGCGGATCGATGTCGCCTATGGCAATGTTCGAGATCTTGCCGGACTCATGCCCCTCCTTGCTGGCGCCAGGCAGCGTCAGGTCCTCGCCGTGCGCTTTCAGCCCTTGCAATGAGGGGTGGCCTTCATTCATCACGAGATACCGGGCGTGCTTCAGGCAATTCTCGCGCAGAGTGTCGTCGAGCAGGACTGGCTTCAGCCCGGCGTGCCCGCGGTAGGCGTTGATCCTGGCGAGGGCCTTCTTCGCCCACAAACCCTTGCCGTCGAGGTCGTCATCGGTCGTGAAGGTCCAGGCCAGGTTCCACGGCTTGCCGTCCACCAGTGCGGAGGATTTCGCTTGATAAAGAGAATTACCTAACAACAGACCCTTGGAGATAAGAGCAATCGTATTCCGGCCATCTTCGGGCCGCAAAGGCTTCTCGGGCGTCCAGCGCCAGCCGTCCAGGCGGTTACCCTTCGCGTCGCAGAGTTCAATCTGCGCGTTGGCCACGACTTTCCCGGCCGGGAACGTGACGGTAATGGGAAACCCGGCCGCCGCCTTGTCATCGGCAACCTCGAGTCCTCCAGAGAACGACTGCGGGACATTTTCTTGCCGCGGCGCCGGGAAAACGACGATCGGCTCGCCGCGACCCCGAACCGCATCGAGTGCGCAGAACCACGGCCCTTGAGGAGTATCCGCGAGACCGATACCGACACTGTGAATGTCGGGATTAAGCAGTAGCGTGCGCGGCACCAGCTTGCCCATCCAGTGCGACAGGATCGCGTCGGGATCACCGAGCGCGAACAACGCGGCCTGCGCTGCGTTTTTGCCTTCGCTCGAATAGCCGGGCTTGTCAGGCTCTTCGTCGCGGAGATTCGCTCCGTTCGCTTTGGCGGGATCGATGTGCTTGGCGAGATATTGGGAGTGCGCCAGGCAACCGCGGCTCAGTTCCTCGTCGAGTGTGACACTGCCGAGGCCCGCGATCTTGCGTACCCGATTGAGTTCGGCGAGAAGCTGCCTCGCCCTGAGTTCGTGCGTGGGCGGTTTCTTGTCCTCGAGGCGAGTTTTTTTTTCCTTGGTATCGACGTCATTCTTGGGCGAATCGATCTTCTTGGGTTTCAGTTCCTTGTCCGGTTTCTTGTCCTCGTCGACCGGCTTGTGCTGATTGACGGGCGGTGGAACGGGCGCGGGATCGCGCGAAAAGTACCAGGCGAGGATAATCGAAAGGCCAACCAGAAGGCCGAGCCCCACGCCGCCCGTACCCACGATGCGCCAACGAAGCGTCGGCGCCGCCGGTTTGGCGGCGCCGTTTGGCTTGCGACGCACCTTCCCAACAGGCTCGACTGTCGCTGACGCCGTATGGTCTGCCGTTTCAGCGTGTGGTAGAGGTTTGCCAAACAGGGCCGTCATGGTGCGGGCGCGGACCCATTGCTTCGTACCCTCTTGAAGCAGAAGATCGTCGGGGTGAACCTGCCCATCACTCGCCAGGGAGACGAGTTGATTCCAGGTGTAGGGGCCGTATTTCTTCTTCGCGCGCGCATAATACCAGCGCGCGGCTGGCGACTTGGGCAATTCGACGGTCCTGTCGCAGTGCGGACAGCGCGCGTGCGCCGCCGACGCTCCGGATGGCGCGGTGAACGGGTTCTGGCAGCAAGGGCAGTTGTATTCCGGCATGGTGGGGACGATCTCAAGCCATTCCGCGCACACGGTCCACGTGTCGTCTCGTCCTCATTCTGGCACATCCGCGGGTTTTTCGCGATGGAAAAATCTCTGCCGCCTATACTGACAAAACGAAAAAGATGCAAACCCCAAACAGACGAGGCGGAATCCATGCGTGTCTGCAAGCTGCAATTACCGGCGGGCGAAGCGTTCGGCTGGATCGATGAAACGCACGTTCGCATTCTCAAGGCCAATTCGCTCGCCAGGCTCAACGTGCTGGCGGATTTCCTGCACGCTGCCGATCCGGCGGAAGCGGTCCGGCAAGCCGTCGATGGCAGCCGGCCGACCGTGCCGTTGGACCAGGCGCGGTTACTGGCGCCGGTCGATCAGCAGGAGATCTGGGCTGCCGGGGTAACGTACAAACGGAGCCAGGAAGCGCGCGAACGCGAGTCGGCCGGTGCGGCACGCTTCTACGATCTCGTTTACTCGGCGCCGCGCCCGGAGCTTTTCTTCAAAGCGCCCGCCTATCGCGTCAGTGGTCCCCAGCAGCGCGTCCACATTCGCCGCGACTCCAAGTGGAACGTGCCGGAGCCGGAGCTTGCGCTCGTCATCTCGCCGCAATTGAAGCTCGTCGGCTTCACGATCGGCAACGACATGAGCTCACGCGACATCGAAGGCGAGAACCCGCTGTACTTGCCGCAAGCCAAGTTTTACGATCATGCCTGCGCCATCGGCCCGTGCATCACGCTCGTTGATGCCATGCCCAAGCCCGACGACACCGCCATCCGGCTCATCATCGAGCGCGGCGGCAAGAACGTCTTCGACGGCGCGACCAAGGTCTCGGCGATGAAGCGGTCTTTCGAGGAGCTAATCGATTGGCTGGGGCGTGAAACGAGCTTTCCCAACGGCGCCATCCTCCTCACCGGCACGGGCGTCGTGCCGCCGGACGATTTTTCGCTCGCGGCCGGCGACATTGTCCACATCGACATCGCCGGCATCGGCCGCCTGACGAACCCGGTCCAGATGCGGCCGGCGTGATTTCCGCCAACGACTAATAGCGTTTGCGTGTTCGCTTCCGAACGCCAAGCAGCAATCGGAACCTGAAACCGCCATGCCGACGCCGTGTGCGGATGCAGTGTGTCCATTCCCTTGATCTGAGGCTTCATGCCCGCGCACGGCGTCGGCGCAGCGGTTAGACGAGCACTTTCCACTCCAAAACATGCCGCAGGATTGCGACGCTTTCGTCGGTGATTCGCGTCGAGCGCATATCGAGAACATTCAGCCTTTCCGCAATCGGCGACATCACGAATTGGCGGACCCCGTCGTCGGTGATCGGATTGTCGTTGAGATACAACTCGCGCAGCGCCTCCAGGTGCGGCGAATCGGCAAGGACTTCCAGGCCGTCATCGCCCAGATGACAACTGCCGAGGTTCAAACCGTGAACGTGTTCGAGCAGCGGCGCCTCGGCCAGGCGGGCAATGCCGTCGTCGCCCAGCCCCTGCGCGGAAACATCGAGAAAAATCGTGTGCCGAAGATTGCGAACGCGCAGCAGATTGTCCAGGCGCCGGCCGTCGGTCTTGAGGTGCATGTCGCGCACCGGCGCGAGGTGAAAAAGCTCGTTGGCGTTGCGGATCAATTGCCGATCCGTCAACGAAACCTCCTCGATGAACCCACGGCGAAAGCTGCCCCACTCCACGCAGCCGGTCATGCTTTGCGACCAAACCGAGCGGAACTTCGCGAGCAACTCTTGTTCGCGGCGTTCGTCGTATAGGGAAGGGGGAGCGGCATGTGTACGTGCGAAGGTGCATTGCAAGCGAATGAACTCGCCGAGCGGATTGCCGCAACCGTCGAGCCAGTTGGCGTACTGCAGACGCGGCTCGTCGTCGCCGGGATCGGCGAGGATGTTCCGCATGAATCGTGTCGGGTGCGTCATCGGGATCCCTTCCACGCCCAGCGACTCGGATTCCAGCTGCAATCATTACAGATTAGTTTCTTGATGTGAAATGTCAAGAAAAAAATGGGGATGCGCGCGAAGATATGTGCGCCCTTGCAGGGTGCGTCGCGGAGGCGCCACGTAGATGAAAGGACGTAGAGCCGCCGCGACGCACGCCTGCGGCGTTAGTTTTTCGGCGGCACGCGGTCCACGCGCCAGCCTGCGGGCACGTCGGGGGCGAAGTATTTGTCCGCCGGGATCTGCACGTCGATTTGCAGCTTCGAGAAATTCCAGGTGATCTCGTTGCCGTTGGGCTGGTGATACCAGATCTGGGCCGGCAAGTTATTGGCGCGGAAAAGGCTGAGGCGAGCCTCGGTGAAGTCGCTCTTGTCCTGAGGCGTGCGCGGCTTGATGCGCAGGTAGTGATAGTGAGGATCGGGTTTGCCAGGAGCCGGATAGACGATTTCCAAATCGTAGCGTCCCTTGGCCTGCTGTGCTCCCATGCCGAAGATGAACGCCAAGAAGCTCTCCTGCTGCCAGCCGCCCGCCTTGTTTTGCGGCATGACGTGGACGCGGACAAGCTTGTTGGTCGGGGCGTATTCGTACAAATCTTTGCCGGTGCAAATGTACTTCTCGAAGACGGCGGGATTGCTCGGCTTCGCCAGTTCGAGACGAGCCTTGCTGTTGTCGTCCTTGTTGGCGGCCTTGAGGAACATCGCATATCCCTTGAATTGATCCTTCGTCTGCAGCGCCTTGTCGAGCGTCTCGCGATCGACGACGGCGGCGAAGCTGCGCAGATCGGTCATGGCTTTTTCCCAGCCGTGGAGCACGGTGTCGAGGTTCTCGACGCGGGGCGGCGCAACGCCTTGCGCGGACGTCAACAGCGCGGTCGAAAGCAGGGCCAGGATGGAACAAACGGTGGAACGCATGCCTCAATCTCCCACGAAAAACATTGATTCGCGACGGCGGACAGGCGGCCCGCCCGAGTAGATCAACATCTTATAGCAACTTCCCGAACCAGCGCGAAGTGCGATTGCCCTTGACTGCCGTAATCAATCTCACGCAAAGACGCAAAGGCGTAAAGCAGGCAAATTGAACCAGCTGTGGCAAGGCTTTGAATGCCCTCTCCAGTGTCTTTGGGGGGAATTCTTTGCGTCTTTGCGCCTTTGCCTGAGATTGTTCTGGCTAGACGAGCAAAATGAGGGAGACTTCGCAAGCCGGGCAAGCAGCTCGCTTGAGCGTTATCTTCCGCAAAATCGATTTGACCGGTATTTCCGATCAACTTTCACACCGAGAAAACTCGATGGATTCTCCAAGAGGCCGATGGTCGGCCGGTCCACATTGGAAGGACTTGAATACGCATGCAGACCCTGCGCGGTTTGCCAAGATGGTGCCTGGGTTGTCTGTTCTTGGTGACGGGATGCCATTCGATCCCGCTTGCCGAGATGATGCAGCGCGCGCGCCACAACGACATTCAGACGGCGTCCTTCAGCGAGCCGCAGACGTTTGCGCCCGCTTCCGCGGGCGACGCGCGGGGCACCATGACCAACCTCGGCCAGGACGTGAAGGGTCCCAAGGCCATTCCCATCAGTCTCGACACGGTATTCAGGCTGGCGCAGGATCACAACGGCCAGGTGCGCCTGGCACGCTTGCGCGTCGAGGACGCCATGAGCGATCAGCACTGGGCCAGCAAACATTGGCTCCCCGACCTTTCGATCGGCATCGGCGCCTGGCGCCACGACGGCGGCATTCAGGACTTCCAGGGAAATCTCCTCCGCTCCAGCTACACTTCCGCGCTGGGGGGCCTCGAGTTCACCGGCAAATACGACTGGAAAGAAGTGCTGGTAAAACGCGTCGAGGCCGAACGCAGCGTTTGGCAGCAAAAGGCGGAGTTGAGCAAGCTCACCAGCGAGAACCTGCTCGATGCCGCCAGCACCTACGTCGGCATTCTGGCCGCACGATCGGGTGTGGCCATCTCGGCTGAGACCGAAGGCCGACTAAAGGAACTGCTCGATCAAACCAAGAAGCTTGCCGACGTCGATCCGGGCCTGCGTGTCGAGGTCTCGCGCATCGAGGCCGAACTGATGGCCCAGACGGTCCTCACCGTCAAGTTACGGGAAGCGAACAAGGGCGCCTCCGGCAAGCTGGCGTATTTGCTGGGCCTTAACCCATGCTGTGAGTTCATCGTTGCCGATGGCAAGCTGGTGCCGATCGTACTCGTCGATACCAAGGAACCTCTGGACAATCTCGTCGATCGCGCCCTGACCCAGGGCCCCGGCGTTCGCGAACTGGAAGGCTTGTTGCGCACCGTCACCGCGGCGCGCAAGTCCAACTACGGCCTCTCGCACTGGATGCCCGTCGTTGAAGTCGGCCTCCTCGAAGGCGGCTTCGGCGCCGGACCGGCCACCCGATTCGATTGGGCCAATCGCTTCGACTTCGGGGTGAAGGCGAAATGGAACCTCAGCGAGTTCTACTACGCCCGGCAGAAACGCCATCAGGCCGACATGAACATCCAGCAGGTTCACGTCAGTTACCATGACCTGCGTTCCAAGCTCACTCTCGGGGTCCAGGAAGCGCGCGACTCCATCGCCTCCGGCTTCGAGCAGGTCGACCTGGCCGAGCGACACATCCGCCATGCCGAGGAATCGTATCGCCTCAGCGATCTGCGTTTCAAGCAGAACATTAAGGGCCGCTCTGCCAGCGAGGTGCTGTTGGCTTTGCGCACGCTGGGCGGCGCCCGGCTCGAATACCTCCAGGCGGTGCGCGACTTGAACCGAGCGCAACTGCGGCTGTTCGTGCTGGTGGGGACGACGGAGAAGTAGCGTCTTCGTTTGGCGCTCGCGCGGAGCCGTGCTTTCGCTCCCTGGACCACTCCGCAATCGTTCATTCACTCCAGCACTCGCAACTCCAGACGCTCGCTGGCTTCATCCATTCTGCCGCCTGGATACCAAAGAATCGCTTTTTCTTTCTTGACGTGAAAGAGGCCCGTCAGCGGGGAATGCCACTCCGTTTTGAAGGTCACGATTTCCGCCTCGTCGAAGACTGGCGCATTCAAGAGCTTGGAAACCGGACCCGGCGGCATCACGGCAGCGGCGGCGAATTTATTCTTGAGCGCTTCCTTTCCTTGGCGTTGCAAATCAATTGTCCGCGCCGTGTTTACCCTCTGGATCAATTGCTTGCCCCGACAATAGTCGCCACCGTCCAGACTCAAGAAATTGACGCACAAAATAATCGCCGCGACAAATGTCGCCCACCACAATATCCGGTACTTTTTCTCGTGCTTGCAAAAGATCGCCAGCACCATCGCCGCCAGCGCCGGTAAGAACCATTCGACAAAGGGCTTCGACTCCTGTGCCAGCAGCGCTGACGGAATAGCGAGAAGCAAATACGGTCCTAGTGCGCTACTGATATCCGACAACGACCGAGCGGGACCGGTGCGGAAGCGGATGGCTGCCACAATCGGCGTCGTAATGACCGTGCAAAGCAACAGGACCTGGAACCCGATTTGCATGCCAGTCGCCGTCCTTAGATGGTACAATACCAATCAGCAGCGGCGGATGAGGCCCCCATGAGCCGCCCCCCTGCACCTATCAAGGAGTTCGGGATCCAATGCCTGCGCAGACGAAAACCAAGCGAAAAACCAGGAACGCCAGCCGCCAGCCCACCCGCGTTGGCAAGCACCTCGTCGTTGATCCGCGCGTGTGCCACGGGCAGCTCATTTTCCGCGGTACTCGTGTGCCGGTGGACACAATTCTCTACTGCCTCGCCAAGGGACGTTCGCTTGATTACATGCGAACGAGTTGGCCGGAAGTGTCGCCCGAGGCAATCGAGGAGGCGGTTCGGCTTGCCATGGAACATCTCATCGACTTCTACGGTGCCACGAAATCATGAGCCAACTCGTGTTGGATGATCAGGTGGACCTCACGATTGTCCTGCCCGCCGTGGAGCCGTGGATCACGGCAATTCGATTGCAAAGCCTTCGTCCGGGAGAGCAAATTCTCGACGATCGGATTCCTGAAATCCTTCTCACTTTGAAGACGCCAACGTTCATTACGATCGACCACGGCTTCTGGAATCGTCGATTGTGCCATCCGGACTACTGCATTGTCTACTTTGCATTGCGATCGGATGAGCAGGAAGGGCTGCCAGGATTGCTGCGGTCTTTGCTCCATCTGCCCGGATTCAGCACACGGGCGGCGCGCATGGGCAAGGTTGCTCGAGTCGATGATGACACGGTCACATTCTGGGAGGCCGGAAAGAAGACGATCCTGCCGCTCACTTCCCATCAATCGCCTTGAACGGAAACAGCTTCGAGTCCACATGCTGCGTACGCATGATCGCCAGCACGCGTTCAACGATTTGCGGATTCGCCGCCGCCACGTCGGTCGTCTCGCTCACGTCCTTCGCCAGGTCAAAGAGCTGGATCGTCGTGTTCCCCTTGTTCATGTTCTGGCGCAACGCTTTCCAGTCGCCCATACGCAGCGCTTGCTGGCCGCCGTAGCCGGGGAACTCCCAGTAGAGAAACTCGTGCTTCTTTTGCTCGCCTTTGCCGAGAATCGTCGGCAACATGCTGATGCCGTCGAGCCCCTTCGGCGTCTTGGCGCCGGCGATGTCGCACAGGGTCGGCAGCACATCCTGGAAGCCGCTTATGTGATCGCTCGTGCGGCCCGGCTGCGTTCGGCGCGGCCAGCGTACGATCATCGGCACGCGCACGCCGCCTTCGAACAGACTGCCCTTGAAGCCGCGCAGCACGCCGGCCGAGACGAAGAACACCGAATCCGAGCCGCCGGCACCATCGTGCGTCGGGCCGTTGTCGCTGGAGAAGAGGACGATCGTGTCATCGTCGAGATCGAGCTCGCGCAAAAGATCGAGGATGCGGCCAATCGTGCGATCCATGCGTGTCACCATCGCAGCGTAACAAGCGCGCGGATGCTCGTGTTGTTGATAGCCCTTCTTGCCCAGGTAAGGCGGATCATTCCACAGTCCCTTGTATTCCGCGAGCGAATCCTCCGGGACTTGCAGCGCGACGTGCGGGATCGTCAGCGGCAAATACAAGAAAAATGGCTTATCCTTGTTCTTGCGGATGAACTCGAGCGCGTCCTTCTCGAAGAGATCGTGCGAGTGCTGCTTGCCCGTGGCTTTTCCGGGGTTGCCATCGAGAGGAACCTTCTGGGCGTTGCGCCACAGGAAGGTCGGATAGTGGTTGTGAGCGTGGCGCTGGCAGTAGTAGCCGAAGAAGTGATCGAAGCCTTGCTTTTGCGGATCGCCGCTGGAGTCGTGCATGCCGAGGCCCCACTTGCCGATCATGCCGGTGGCGTAGCCGAGGCGTTGCAGGATGCGGGCGATGGTGACGGTATCGGCGGCGATGGGCTGCTGGCCGTCGGGCTTGGTCTCGCTGTTATTGCGAATCTGCGCGTGCCCGGAGTGCAGCCCGGTCATCAGCACGCAGCGCGATGGAGCGCACACGGCATTGCCCGAGTAATGCTGCGTGAAGCGCACACCTTGAGCCGCCATCTTGTCGAGGCTCGGCGTTTTGATTTTCTTTTGTCCATAGCAACCGAGCTCGCCGTAGCCGAGATCGTCGGCGAGGATGTAGATGATGTTGGGTTTCTTCGCCTGGGCGTGAGCGGGCGCGATAAATGCGCACACAGCGATCAAGGTGATAATCAGACGGCACATATCGGAGTCCTCCTAGTTTTTCTTTAGGATCGTTATACGCAGTGCCGTGAGTTGCGGTCCGCAAAGAAACGCGATAGGATACGATTGCTCACAACGCGTGCACGAGGAAGAAACATGTTCACCCGCCGCCAGCTGCTGCAACAAACCGGCACGGGCCTCGGCCTGCTCGGCCTTGCCGCCCTCTGCACTGAGGCGAACGACACCACGCCGCCCGATCCACGCCAGCCGCTCGCGCCGCGGCCGCCGCACTTTCCGGCGAAGGCGAAGCACATCATCCACGTTTACTGCAATGGCGGGCCATCGCAGGTCGATACGTTTGATCCCAAGCCGCTCTTGGCTCGCTTTGCGGGGCGAGCGTTGCCGAGTGGGAATCTCACAACCGAACGGCCCACCGCCGGCGCGTTGCCGTCGCCGTTTCGCTTTCGCAAGCACGGTCAGAGCGGCATCGAGGTCAGCGAGATCTTCGAGAAAACCGCCCGGCACATCGACGACATCTGCGTCATCCGCTCCATGTTCGCCAACACGCCCAACCACGAACAGTCGATGCGGCTCATGAATTGCGGCGACGAACGGCTGTCGCGGCCCTCGCTGGGGGCCTGGCTCAACTACGGCCTCGGCTCGGAAAATCGCAACCTGCCCGGCTTCATCGCCATGTGCCCGGGGCTCCCCGTCGCCGATACGTCGAACTGGCGGTCCGCGTTTCTGCCTGGCATCTATCAAGGCACGCACATCGACACCCGGCGCACCAACGTCAACGAGCTGATCGAGAACATCCGCAACCCGCTCGTCACGCGCACCGATCAACGCCGACAGCTCGACCTGCTCGCGGAGCTGAATCGGCAGCATCAGCAGGCGCGCGCGGAAGACGCCGGGCTGGAAGCGCGCATCCAATCGTTCGAGCTGGCCTACCGCATGCAGATGGAAGCGACCGACGCCTTCGACGTGAGCGGAGAGCCGCAACATTTGCGCGACGCCTATGGCGCCCACGTGCAGGGCCGGCAGCTCCTGATCGCGCGGCGGTTGATCGAGCGCGGCGTCCGCATCGTGCAATGCTATCACGGCGACGTGCAGCCGTGGGACAGCCATAACAACATCGCGGCGGAGCATCGTCGTCTGGGCCGCGAGATCGACGGCCCGATTGCGGCCCTGCTCAGCGATCTGAAACGGCTCGGCTTATTCGAGGAAACGCTCGTCATCATCGGCGGCGAGTTCGGCCGCACTCCCGCAGTGGAGCTGGCAAACGGCCAGCCCGCGATGGGGCGCGATCACAACCACTGGGGCTTCTCGATCCTACTCGCCGGCGGCGGCGTCCGCGGCGGGTATGTTCACGGCGCGACCGACGACTTCGGCTTCCGCGCTGTCGAGAATCGCGTCCACGTCCACGATCTGCACGCGACCTTGCTTCACCTACTGGGTTTCGATCACGAACGGCTGACGTATCGCTACGCGGGGCGCGATTTCCGCTTGACCGATGTGCATGGGCAGGTGGTGAACGAGATCTTGGCTTGAGCAAGATTCAAGCCGCACGCCGTTTAGCGCTCGCAGGGCGTCACGCGAACGCGAAACGGCAAGTGGCGTGGGAGATAACCAATGTCCGCAACGCAAATCCTTGCCGAACTCAAGGCACTTGGTAGCGAGTCCATCAAAAAGACACTAATGAAGCACGGCGCCAAAGAGCCGGTCTTCGGCGTCAAGGTCCAGGATCTGCAGAAAATCCGCAAACGCATCAAGATGGACTACGCCCTCGCGCTGGAGCTTTACGACACCGGCAACTCCGACGCGATGTACCTGGCCGGGCTGATCGCCGACGACGCCAAGATGACCAAGAAAGACCTGCAAAAGTGGGTCGAAGCGGCTTACTGGCCCTGGCTCAGCGAATACGCCGTCCCGTGGGTGGCAGCAAGCGGGCCGCATGGCCGCGAGATGGCGCTGAAATGGATGGACGCGAAAGCGGACAACGTCGCCTCGGCCGGTTGGGGGACCTATAGCAGCCTCGTGTCGACGAAACCCGACGCCGAGCTGGACCTCGCCGAGATCAAGAAGCTGCTGGCCCGCGCCGAGAAGACGATTCACGATCAGCCGGACCGCGTGCGTTATTGCATGAACGGCTTCGTCATCGCCGTCGGTGGGTACATCAAGACTCTTAGCGAGCAAGCAATGAAGACGGCCAAGGCGATTGGCCAAGTCGCAGTGGACATGGACGGCACCGCGTGCAAAGTTCCGTTCGCGCCCGATTACATCAAGAAGCTGAAAGATCGCGGCACGCTCGGCAAGAAACGCAAGTCGGCGAAATGTTGAGTGAGCGAGCGTATGCGTCCTGATGTGAATTCCGTAGCATGGGATTGAACCATCGCGAGCCTCTTCGGTGCGCGCTCCCATGAACGAGCAAACCCTCCGCGTACAGCTACAGGAACGCAGTTACGACATCGTCGTGAGTGCCGATGCGCTCGTCGGCGCCGGCGCGTTTGCGCGGGCTCGCAGCAAAGGTGCGACGGCACTCGTCATTACCGATCAGAATGCTCGCATCCATGCGGAATCCGTGCAACGGAGCATGAACGGGGCGGGCTTTCGCACAACCCTCGTCGTGCGCGGCGCCGGCGAAGTACAGAAATCGCTCGCGTCCGCCACCCAACTTTATGACGCGCTCGTCGATCTTCCCGCCGATCGCCGCACGCTGATCGTCGCCGTCGGCGGCGGCGTCATCGGCGATCTCGCGGGATTCGTCGCCGCCACCTACGCGCGCGGTATTCCCTTGCTCATGGTGCCCACGACGCTACTTGCCATGGTAGACAGTTCCGTCGGCGGCAAGGTCGGCGTCAATCATCCGCGCGCCAAGAACA
>SYHD01000107.1 GCA_005799265.1 Planctomycetia bacterium
CCTGCGCGGCCCGCGCGGCGGCGTGGTAATCTGCAAAGAGGCGTGGGAGAAAAAGATCAACTCGGCCGTCTTCCCGGGTTTGCAAGGCGGGCCGTTGATGCACGTCATCGCGGGGAAGGCGGTCGCGTTCGGCGAAGCGCTGCGGCCCGACTTCAAGACGTATGCCGTCCAGACAATCCGCAACGCCAAGACGCTCGCCGACGAGTTGGCCCGGCTTGGCTTCCGCATCGTCTCGGGAGGCACGGACAACCACCTGTTGCTCGTCGATGTCACCGCACGCGGGCTGACGGGAAAGCTCGCCGAGGAGGCGCTCGATCACGCCGGCATCACCGTCAACAAGAACAAGATCCCGTTCGATCAACGTCCGCCGCTCGATCCATCGGGCATCCGCATCGGCACGCCGGCCCTGACGACGCGCGGCATGAAGGAAGCCGAGATGCGTCAGATCGCGGTCTGGATCGCCGATGCTCTGGCCCACACTGGCGACAAGGCCGTTCTTGAACGTATCCGCATGCAAGTGCGCGACCTTGGCCAACAACATCCCGCGCCCGCTTGATGCAGCCCTTGCGACTTTCCTGCCTGCCTTCTTTCTCTCCCATTTGCGTTCGGCTTGAAGAAGCTTCAATGAATTCTCCATTAATTAACGCCCCAACGCCTTCCTTTTTCGTTTTGTTTTCCGGACCGGATCACAAGTCGGCGCCCATGTTCGTCCAACCGCGCGAAACCGTAAGCGGCGGTTGCTTCACGCCCAAGCTTTCACAATCCTTTAATCCAAAGGGTGATAAGATGATACCGTCGGATAGTTTGCGACGCCGAGTTCAAATCGGAGGGCGTAACGTGCGCGTTCTCTTGGTTGAAGATCACAAACCGTTGTCGCGTGCGCTCAAGCGCGGCCTGGAAGAAGAAGGCTTCGCCGTCGATATCGGCGAGGACGGCGAGGAAGCCGACTACAAGGCGCGCAGCGCCAGCTATGACGTGATCGTACTCGATCTGATGCTGCCGAAAGTGGACGGCCTGACCCTGCTCAAGCAATGGCGCAAGGACGGCCTGGAAATGCACATCCTCATCTTGACGGCCAAGGATACGACGGCCGACAAGGTGAAGGGGCTCGACCTCGGCGCGGACGATTATCTGACGAAGCCGTTTCAATTGGAAGAACTGCTGGCGCGGCTGCGGGTGCTGGTGCGCCGCGGCCATCAGGTCAAGGACCCGATCCTGCGCATCCACGATCTCGAAATCGACACCGCGGCACGCACCGTCCGCCGGGCCGGGCAGACGGTCCATTTGACGCCGCGCGAGTTCGCCCTATTGCAGTTCCTTGCCTATCATTCCGGCAAGGTCGTGACGCGGACGATGATCTGGGAGCATCTGTACGACGAATACGACGAGAACACTTCCAACGTGGTCGATGTCTACATCCGGTACCTGCGCACCAAGATCGACAAGGGGCACGATGTCCCCCTCATTCTGACGCGCTGGGGCGAAGGCTACATGCTCCGCGGCGAAGGGGAGTAGGTCGGGTGCAATTTTCTTGACAATGGTTAATGGTAAATGGTTAATGGTAAATTGCGACAACAGAATATGGTTCGCCTAATTTGCCAATAACCATTTACCATCAACCATCTGAAGTCAACTCACCTATATCCTGGCGTGGTTTTGTCACCCGCAGAGATAGTGGGGCCAAGCAGGGTGAGTTTTCTCTTGCCGCTCGCCTTACGAAGGGCTGACGATGAAATCGATTCGCTTATCGCTGATCGTTTATTTCCTCGTGCTCCTCACCGGAGCGCTCGCGGGCGTGTCGTGGTTCTCCTATCGGACGACGGCGCAGGCCCTACACCAGCAACAACTCGATGCGCGAAAATTGATCGAGGCGCAGTGCGAGACGCAGACGGCGGCCGCGCGCACCGCGCTGGATCGCCGGCTGGTGCGCCAGGCCCTCGCGATGCTGAACAAGTCGCAATCGATGTTCGTTCACGCCGAGGGACTGTGGAACCACCTCGGTGTATTCGGCGCGGCTGCTCTTCCGGGCGCGCATGCCAACGTCGGCATCTGGGCGGAACGAAACCGCGACAAACTCGCGATCGAAGTTTATCGGGCGAGTCCCATCCATACCTACATCGAGGAGTTGGATGATGACCTGGTCGCCAACATCGACCATGACTACGAACACGATTACTTTCAATCCTACCGCGCCAACGGGGTCGTCATGCAACGCTCGGAATCGCTGGGCGACCTGGCGATGGCTCTGGGGGATGCTCACAAACTGACGCCGTTGTTGACGGAGCATTTCGACAACGCCGAGTTGAAGCCGGGCTTGAAGGTGCGCCGCCTCACGCTCAGGACGCCCGTGCAAAAGTATGACGTGATCAACATCGAACGCCTGTGGAAAGGCGTGCCGGGGCCGAACCCCTTCTTCTTCCCGAAAACGCCGCCCAAGGGGCCAAATCCACCCAAAGGCCCGAATCAGCCCAAGGGAAAAGGGCCCGTGGGCGCGGGGGCCTGGCAACGCCCCACGGTATTCCCGGCGACCGTGCCCACGATCTACATTCAGTATGCGAGCAACCTCGCGCCGTTGGACAAGAAGATCGCCGCCATCGAAAAAGAACGCGACGACCAGTTCGCCGGGCTTGACCTGTCCATTGCGCGCGAGCTGGATCAACTGCGGGCACGCATGTTCTGGATCAGCGTCGTCACCCTGGTCGCCATCTGGCTGGGGGGGTTCGGAGTGATCCAGCTCGGTCTGGCGCCGTTGGCCAAGATGTCCGACGCGGTCAGCAAGATCTCGCCGAAGAACTTCCAATTGTCCCTCGACACCGGCACGCTGCCGCACGAGCTCATGCCGATTGCCAAGCGCCTGAAGGAAACGCTGGACCATCTGCAAAAAGCGTTCACGCGCGAGAAGCAAGCGGCGGCGGACATCTCGCACGAACTGCGCACGCCGCTCGCCGCTCTGATGACGACGCTCGAAGTGGCCCTGCGCAAGAACCGCAGCGCCGACGAATACCGCGAAATCCTCTCCGAGTGCCGGGGGAGCGGGCAACACATGTATCAGCTCGTCGAGCGCATCCTCAAGCTGGCCCGGCTCGACGCGGGGGCGGACCTGTATCGCCCCGACGAGATCGATGTCGTCGATATCGCCCTCAATTGCGTCGACATGATTCGCCCGCTCGCCAAGGCAAAAGGCCTCGACCTGCGCCTGAACTTGCCCGAACCGATCATCACGCAGACCGACCCCGACAAGCTGCGCGAAGTGCTCGTCAATCTCCTGCACAACGCCATCGAGTATAACAAGCCCGACGGCAGCATCGATCTCGCGGTGGTGCGCACGAACAGCCAGGTTCGCCTCGAAGTGCGCGACACGGGCATCGGCATCCCCGCGGAGGCGATGGAGCGCATCTTCGAGCGGTTCTATCGCGGCGACCCGTCGCGCCACGCCGACACGCCTCACGCGGGGCTAGGTTTGTCGATCGTCAAGTGTTACGTCGAACTGATGGGCGGTACGATCAAGGTGCGATCTAGCACCGAAGGAACCACATTCACAATCGAGTTGCCGTACCGTGCGTCCGCGCCCGCCGTCGAGACTGGCGTGCAAGCAACGCGCGAACTGATTCGGCGCTAGGAAATAGTCTCCCCTCTCCCTCTGGGAGAGGGGAGAAATACAAATGCACAAGGCCGCGACATCGTGCCGTGGCCTTGGTATTGATCGCTGGTAGGGACTTCACACCACCGCTTCGATCTGGCAGGCATGCTTCCCCAGATACTCTTCCAATTTCTCGTGGCAGCAGGTGCAGCCGTCGCCGGCCCCCGTGTATTTGCGCAGGTCGTGCACGGTGCGCAACTCAAGCCGCTCGATCATCCGCACCACCTGCGCTTCCGTGACGCGCAGGCAACGGCAGACAATCTTGGCCGGGCAGCCGTCGCATGACTCGTGAACGTGGGAAGGATCCATGGGTTTGACACCAGCGCACTGCGATCTTATTGAGACTGCATCTCAATTCTAACGGCTGCCGCGCCGGTGTCAAGGGGCAATGCGCTGGATTTCTCCTTCACCTTAAGCAATCGCCGCGTTCCAGCGGTTACTTCTGCGGCCGGCCGAAGAGCTGCGTGTAATAAATCAATCCCTTCTGGTCGCGGGCGATGCCGACGCCGATCTCGGTGAACTCCGTCTGCAGGATGTTGGCGCGATGCGCCGGCGACGCCATCCACGCCTCCATGATCATCTCGATGGTCGCGTCTTCGTCCCCCATGCCGATGTTTTCGCTGGCGGCGGCGAACTTGTAGCCGGCGTCGCGCAGGCGGTCGAACGGCGTCTTGTCGTCGAGTTTATGCTCCATCTTCATTTGCTTGGCCATGTTCGCTGAATGCGCCCGCGCCAGTTTGCTCAAGAATGGACTGAGAACGAGCGGCCGAAGCTCCTTCTTCTTGCGTTCGTCATTCGTGAGATTGAAGACCTTGAGTTCGCCGGCGTTGAGAACGGTGGGCTTGGTCTTTTCCCCCGCTGGTGCGCGTGTGAAGAGAACGACACTACTCGCGACCGTCAGTAGAATCATTACGCGTGTCATGTGATTTCTCGATGCCGTGATTCGCGCCGTGAGTTGCCTTGCCGTCTGCTTGTGATCATACGGATGCAGACACTACTGTCCGCTCAACGTTCCCGGTGTTTGACGCAACTTACTTGCTTGCCCAATGCATCGGCCAACACGAAAGTCAGTCCCACCCCGTTCAACCGAGGATTCCAATGCGTCTGCTCGCACTCATTTTGCAACTTCTCGCCGCGACAACACTCCATGCTCAGGAATGGAGTCGCTTTCGCGGCCCCAATGGGTCGGGCGTCTACGACGCGAACTTCCCGACCGCGTGGACTGCGAAAGATTACCTATGGAGCGCGGCCATCCCCGGCCGCGGCAACGCCAGCCCCATCTTCTGGCAGGACCACGTTTACGTCACCTCGGCCGAGAACAAGTCGGGCAAGCGCCACGTGGTCTGTCTGAGCGCGAAGGACGGCAAGACGATCTGGCAGCGCGAGTTCGCCGACGCCTCGTACAAGCTGCACAAGCGCAACAGCATCGCGACGTCGACGCCGTGCGTCGATGCCGAACGCCTTTATCTGACGTGGGCGACGCCGCAGCACTATGTCGTGCAGGCGCTCGAGCGCAAGACCGGCAAGGACCTCTGGAAGATCGACCTGGGCGTCTACGTCAGCCAGCACGGCTTCGGCGCATCCCCCATCCTCTATGAAGATCTGCTGATTCTCACCAACGAGCAAGACAAGGCCGGCTCGCTCCACGCGCTTGACGTGAAGACCGGCAAGGAGGTATGGAAGATCGCACGCAACTCAGGCAATGCCACCTACTCGGCCCCGTGCATCTACCACCCGCCGGGCCGCGCCGCCGAGATCATCTTCACGAACTGGCAGCACGGCATCACCGCCGTCGAGCCGCGCACCGGTAAAGTCAAGTGGGAGCTGTCGTGCTTCGAGCCGACCAAGCAAGAGCGCGCCATCGCCAGCCCGATCATTGCCGGCGATCTGGTGATCGGCACGTGCGGCTTCGTGACAGCGCAGAAGCACTTCGTTGCGGTTCGGCCGACGGCGGACGGCAAGGCCCAGGAGGTCTGGCGTGTCGAGAAGGCTGTCGCGTATCTGCCGACGCCGATCGTCAAGGGAAACCGCATCTACAGTTGCAGCGAACTGGGCGTCTTCAACTGCATCGACGCCGCGACGGGCAAGGTGATCTGGCAAGATCGATTGGACAACGAGTTCAGCGCCTCGCCGGTCCTGGCGGGCAACGCGATCTACTGCATTGCCAATGACGGCGAGGTGTTCGTGGTCGAGGCCGGCGAAGCGTTCAAATTGCTGGGCCGTTCGAGATTGGGCGAAGCGACGCAAGCGACGCCAGCGATCGGCGCGGGGGTGATGGTGTTTCGCATGGAGGGACGGCTGGTGGCACTGCCGGCGACGAAATAGGAACGGAACTTACCGGGGTTTTCCTTGGCGCTTGTGTGAACGGGCGGATTGTGTACCCGTTCACGACGCGGAGCGTCGTGCCACTATGTGGTACGACGCTCCGCGTCGCATCGGCTTCGTTTCCAACAGCCCTTCGCCTAACGCGGCCGAGCCGCAACCGGGTAACGGAGAACCGAGGACTGACAACCGAGAATGAAAACGCGAGCATTGTTTCTTTCGCTCATTTTCGGTCCTCGGTTCTCCGTCTCCCGGTTTCCCGGTTGGATTCACGATATAACTTCTCTGCACGTTGCGGAGAAGTTGATAGGTAGGAATCTAATGAATCTACCGCACCGCCCCCACCGCCCGCCCTACCAGATCATACCCATCCGCCGCCGTGACCTTCACCGCCACGATGTCGCCCGCTTGCAGGCCCTTGCCCTTGACGCGCACCATGCAGTCAATGTCGGGCGCGTCGGCGTGGCCGCGGGCTTGCACATTGCTCGGCAGCTCCGGATCGGGACCGTCCACGATCACGTCGAGCGTTTTGCCGACTTGGGCCTGGCTCCACGTCAGCGCGATCGCCTGCTGCGTCTCCATCAAGCGAGCGCGGCGTGCTTCCTTCACTTGCTCGTCGAGATGGCCGTCGAGCTTCACCGCGGGAGTGCCCGGTTCGTAGGAGTAGGTAAAAACACCGCAGCGCGCGAATTTCGCGTCTTGCACGAACGCGACCAGCTCCTCGAACTCGGCGTCGGTCTCGCCGGGGAAGCC
>SYHD01000108.1 GCA_005799265.1 Planctomycetia bacterium
GGGTCGTGGAGCAAGCCGGGGCATAATCAGGATGATCTCAATGGTGCCGTCAACTTCAAAGGGGCGTTTTACGTCGGCGGCGGGTACTCCAGCGGCCGATTGACGGTGACGCGCGATGGCAAGACCTGGAACGATGGCGTCATTCCCGGCAGTTCGCCGATCTTCGGTCTCGAAGTCATGGGCGATGCACTCTTCGCCATGGACCTGCGCGGGAAGGTTTTCAAAACCGTCGATGGCGAGAAATGGACGCTCGTGGCGACGCCCAAGATGCCGCCGCCGACCGAGGCGATGCGCAAGTTCGCCCAGGAACGCTCCAAAGACGGCAAGCCGGTGTCGGACGCTCAGGCCCAGGGGCACTGGGTTCGCGGCACCGCCCAGGGCAATGGCCTGATCCTCGGCTCCGGCGATTATGGACCGGTCGTCGCCTTCGACCCGAAAACCAACGAGACCATCGTCACCAAGATGGCCGGGCAGGACACGAAAAACCCCGGCCCAAAACGCGTGGCCTTCGGCAACGGCATTTTCGTCGTCATCGGCGAAAAGGGCCTCATCGCTCGCACCAAGGACGGCAAGGCCTGGGACAACAATCGCACCCGCGACGATGTCGGCGATGTCCAGTGCGTCGAATTCAACGGCAAGGAGTTTCTCCTCACGCACACCGACGCCAAGACGAAGAAGGCCGCGGTGATGAAGTCCGCCGACGGACTCGCGTGGGAAAAGATCGATTGGCCTGTGCCGCGCCATGTGCGGTTGGTGAACGGCGTGCTCTTCAGTTCGAGCTACCCGCCGACGAAACTCGCTCGCAGCTTGGATGGCGGGCGAACGTGGGAACCGCTCGCCAATGCCGACGGCTGGCATTTCAAGGCGTATGCGTTCGGCTCGCTCGCAGGCGGGCCGCCGCCACGACCGGCGTCAAAATGAAGCGCTATTAGACATCATTCAGCACGCCCGTGCTCGCACCAAATGTTCGCGCTTCGATGCCCATCTGTTGCATCATGCGAACGTAGAGGTTGGAGAGCAGCGTGTTGTTCCGCCGATCGAAGCCGAGATGGCCGCGATGACGCAGGCCGCCACCCGCAAGGAGTAGCGGTAGGTTCGTGTTATCGTGGGATGACGAGTTGCCGAGGTTGCTCGTGTAAAGGACCATGGTTCGGCTCAGGAGCGTGTGTTCGCCTTCGCGGCTTTCTCTGAGTTTCCTCAGAAAATCGCCGAACACGCGGATCTCGGCTTCTTCAATGATGGCCAACTGCTCCAGCTTGCCGGGCTCCTGACCGTGGTGCGAAGCATCGTGGTGCGCGAGAGTGGCGTTGGTCACGCCGGTTTGGTCCTGCGAGCCGAGATGAAGGGTGACGACGCGGGTCGAATCCGTTTGCAGGGCGAGATGGATGATGTCGAACCACTGCTGGCTGCGTGCGACAAGTTGGGCGCCGCCATAGTCGCTCGTCGGCGTCTGAAAATTGACCTGTGGCCTGGGTGTCGTGCTCCAGCGTTCATCCTGTTGTAGCCGAAGCTCGGCCTCGCGGATGGATGACAGGTATGCATCGAGTCGTCGCCGGTCCGTATCGCTCAGGCGTGTGTTCATCGATTGCACCTGACCGCGGACATCGTCGAGGATACTTCGACCTTCGCGGATGCGTCGCAATTCGCGTGCTTCTTCTTCGGCAGAGCCGCGAATGAAGAGTTGGCGGAAGGCCTGGGTCGCGCGCGGCTGCGACGGCACCCGACTGCCGCGCCGGTTCCAGATGAGATCGCCGCCGCCGAGATTGAGGCAAGCGAAGCGCGTCTGCCCGCCGATGTGCGAGGCGACCTCCTGATCGAGCGAGATCGAGTTCCGCAAGTCGCTAGGCCGAACGTTGTCGGGATGCACGCCGGTGAACAGCGCGGACTCAGCGAAATGGCCCGCGGGATAGCGATGCGACATACCGGAGATCACCGTGAAATGCTCGCGGTGCGGCTGCAAGGCACGCAGATATCGGCTCGGCTGATAGTCGGCTCCGGTCTGCTCGGGGAAGAAATTCGGTGCATACATGCCGAGCGGTCGGCCGACGAGAACCATGCGCCGCGGTGCATTCTGCGCTTGCTGAGCAGCGGAAGCGAACGTCGGGATCATGGCATCGAGGAAAGGCAAGCCGATCGCGACGCCGGCTGCGCGGAGAAAAGTACGGCGGCTCATGGGTTTGAACATGTCGGGATCCTTGGAGTAGGAAAACAATCTAAAATCAGCAATTCCCGGAGATTCAGTTGACGGCAACCCAGCTTTCGCCATTTTACAGTTTACGTGACTGCGGTGCCTGGTTGGGGCGATATTTCTTCGCTCGGGGTGACCTCGAAGGCGCAGCGCATGGGTTTTTGTTGCCCTGTTTAGCCTTTCGTACGTACCGCGTACGAACACTCACCTTGGCAGCGAATGCGTTTCTCGATCACGGGATTCCTTCGGCGGCGAAACCTACGAACTATTCGCGGTCGGCGGCGTCGCTTTGTAGTCAGCCAACATCAGCTCGAAGAGTTGACGCATTGATGTCACTTGCACGTATCGAAAAATGGCACGCACGTTTTCCCACATACGAATCTTGCGGCGCACATGCTTCAATGCCGCCTGGAACAGCGGGTCGCAGAGTTGCATCGCCTGATCGACCAGAAAGGCGAGCATCATCAGCAACGCAAAGACCACCGACAAATTGTTGTTGCCATGACCGAAATTGTGCTCGAATTCATAGCCTTGGTTCTTCAGCGTGTTGAACGTTTCGTTTTCGATATGCCAACGAGCACGTCCGCCACGCACGATGATCGGCACGGTTTCTTCGTCCACTGACAGGTCGGTGATCCAACTGAAACTGCGGATAGGAGCCTTGGACCCCTTGGGCGGAATCTCCCAGTATTCGACCATCGTGACCAAGACGTCGGCATTGGCTTCGTTGAGGGACGCTTTTTCAAGCCAACGATAATGATGCAGCGTGCCATCCTCGGCTTCCAACGTCATGACGCGAGCTTGGCCTGATTCCATGGCAGCCTCCATCTGCTCAAACAAGCATCCGTGGCTGCCCGGCTTGATGCCGATGATGAACCGCATGTTGTGTTCGCGCAGGTCGGCAAGGTGCGGCGCGTTGGAACTCAAGGCGTCTTCGACGACGATGACGGGCAGTTTCGGATGTTCACGGCGAAAGTGCTCGAGGAATCGGCGTGTGGCGTTGCGTTCGCAATCGTTCTTGCAGTTGCCGTCTTGCTTGATGATCGGTTCGGGGCAAACGGGGATGACTTCTTTGTGGTCGGGATGCACGATGGCACCGCCGAGCATTTGATGGTAATAGGTGATTTTACCGTTACGGCTTTTCTTCTCCATGCACGAAGGACAATGGATTTTTTCCGAGGAGAAATAACCCGTGCCATCGAGGGCGAGCAGATAGCGGCCCTGGAAAAAGACTAACGGTTCGAGGGCTTTGCCGCGTTGGAGTTGGCGGAAAACGTCGGTGAAGCCTGGGCGGAGAGATTGCGGATCGACATCGTCGAGGATGGTGCGCATCTGGGTGTCGCACGGGATATGTTGCATGCCGAAGAGCGACTTGAGGTTGGCTTCGTCGTTTTTGCGTTGATCGTCAAAGGCCAGGAGCGAGGGACATTTGAGAGCAAAAAGAGCATAGCCGGCCATGAGGGCATCGCCGAGCGGGATCGTGGCGTTGCCGGTGCGATGATCGGGAACTGCCCCGAAAGCGGACCGCATGGTCTGATAGAGAGCATCGGCGGATAAATATTGACGATCCTTCGCGTCGAAAACCATGGCAAGTCCCTTTGCACACGACAAGATAGAGAAGCTAGGGGACTATCATGACCGAA